>CAJOJJ010000007.1 GCA_905234925.1 uncultured Endomicrobiia bacterium | reverse complement strand
TAGATTCCCGCCCAACTGCTCTGCGGGAATGACAGACGAAAAAGGCAACGGCAAAAGACAGAGACACCAGACTGCCACGGGCTAAAGCCCTCGCAATGACGACATTGTTGTTATCGTTTATTGTACATTGTACATTTTTGTTGTCGTTGCTAATATTTTACTCTTCTTCTGTTTCTTCTACGACTCGTGTTACTCTTCTCTCTTTTTTAACTGCAGAGCCGCCGAACTTCTTAGCAAGACTTTCTATTTTTGAAGGTATTGCGGTAGCTGCAGTTTCTTTTAAATCTTCTACAACAACAAAATTTTCTGAATTTACTGCTGCATTGTCATTTTCTATTTTTATATCTTCCTTAACAATGCCGCCTTTTTCCTGTATATCGTCAATTTTTAAAGCAACATTAATTTCTCTTCCGCTCTTTCTTGTCATTAATTTCCGTATCGTTTCCAAATAGGGCTTTATCATATTCAATGACATCGGACTTTTAGCCGATATTTGAAATGTATTTGCATTTATTTCTTTTACTACGGCTTCTTTCAAACTCTGTGCGGACATAGGATGTTTTTTAGAAAATTCGGCAACAATCTCCGTCCACAACCCCATCAAATCATTACCTACGGCATCTGCCATAGTTTCAACACTTTCCTCTTCAACCTGTTCCTGCTCCAAGACATAGTCATCCGCAGAAACAGGAGTATCTTTTAAACTTTCAATTCGCGAAATTTTCTGTTCCTGCTGCTCTGTCGTCTGAGGAAAAGAAGCTGCACCGTGTTTGGCAATATCATTAATTTTAGCAATTAATTCTCCGACGTTATAATAAGGTTCTGCCATTTTTAAAAGATAAAGTTCCAAAAGAATTCTCGGCTGATCGTGCCATTTCATTTCTTCCAAACCTTTTGAAATCAAATTTCCCATTCTGATATAACGAGACATCGGAAAGAGTGTTTTCTGCCTGTCAAAAAGTTTTTTATCTTCGGTAGATACATCCGCTATATCGGGATTTACGGAGAATATCATAAGTTGCCTTAAATGGTCTCTTAAATCTTTCGCAAACTGCAAAACATTATAGCCTTCTTCATAAACTCTTTTACACATCTTTATTATTGAATCAACATCATTTTTTGCAATATAATCTACCGTCGAAGAAATAATTTCTTTCGGCAAAAGTCCGATAAGATTTCTGATATATTCTTCGGTTATTTTCCCCGTTGTTGCAGAAATTGCCTGATCCAAAAGACTTAAGGCATCCCTCATCGAGCCGCCTGAAGCATTGATAATAATTTTCAAAGCCTCGTCCTCAATTTCAAAATTATCTTTCTGTGCAATATTTTTTATGGCACGTGCAATTTCGTTGGTGGATAAAAGTCTGAATCTGTATTTCTGACATCTGGAAAGAATTGTTATCGGCACTTTATGCTGTTCGGTAGTTGCCAAAATAAATATAACATGTTCGGGAGGCTCTTCCAAAGTTTTAAGCAGCGCATTAAAAGCGCCTGTCGAGAGTTGGTGAACTTCGTCTATGATATAAATTTTATATTTTGAAGATGTTGCCCCGAATTTTACATTTTCTCTGATTTCTCTGATATTGTCAACGCCCGTGTTTGATGCGGCATCAATTTCCATAACATCAATACTTTGATTCTTTGCAATTTCTACACAGTTTTCACATTTGCAGCACGGTTCCGGAGTAGGACCGTTTTTACAGTTAAGTGCTTTGGCAAAAATTCTTGCCATAGTAGTTTTACCTGTTCCTCTGGGACCGCTGAACAAATATGCATGTGCAACTTTATCTTCTTTTATTGCATTTTTTAAAGTTTGTGATATATGGTCCTGACCGATAACTTCATCAAACGTTGCAGGACGAAACTTACGAGCTAAAACCAAGTATGACATATTTCCCTCACTTCAGGTCTGCGGGTTTTTCTCGAGGAGCAAGCTTTATACTATATAAAACGAATCCTCCCGCAATGATAGAGCCGACAAAATATATAACCCACAAATAAGTATAATATCTTCCAAACATTGCAAAAAGTCCGGATAAAATAAACGATCCGGGAAGAATTATTAAACCTGTTTCAAGATATCTCCATTTTGTTTTCATATTCGTATAAATATGTCCGAGCATATATGTATGCCTTCTGTGACGGACAAATGCTGCTGCAAGAAGGATTAAGCCCACCGGAGAAACAAGCTGACAAATAAGATGTATCAATATCAACTGAATCTTTACATCTGTTCCGGAAAACCACGTAGCATCATATAAATTTAAAGAACCTATATTTGCTATAACTTTAGAACCGTCAACAGCCATCGAGTTAATAAGTACAAAAATTATTCCCATCAACATTCCCATACAGTAAGATGCAAAAACCGTCGATTTGGGAGCACCGCTTTCACCCGGAACCCAATGAAGAATACCGACAAATATCGACGGAGCGATTATACCCATAATAAAAAACTGCCTTAGAGAATTTATTATCATAGGCATAGGGTGTGGTCCCAAAATATTCTGCAAAGGACGGGTAATAAAATATATACCCAACATGATAAAAGCCACAAATAACTTTTGATAGCCTATTTCGCCGAACATAAATTTCCTTATTTTACTTACACGAATAACCTCTGCCGCCATAGCAAAATAAAGCAGCCCTGTCATTAAAGGAACTATAATATTCAATATACTTTCCATTATTTCTCCGAAAAAAATATTATAATTTAAATTAAGATTTTATTATTGTATAAAATTTATTGTATTTTGTGAAATATTTTTTAGCTTTTTTCTTCTGTATGATATAATCCACAAGATTAAGAATATCATCCAAGAGAAAACGGAAATCCATTTACCGATAATAAACGAAAACGGTTTGTATTCTATTTTTATTCTGTGATAACCTTTATCAACCGATATTGCTTTGTAAATATAATCTGCACATATAACTTCATATTTTTGTGCAGGATTATTAAGCTCGTATGCCTGCCACCCTTTCGTAAAATTATCCGTATATAAAATAATTGCAGGTTTGTCAGTCTTACATTCAAAAATTATAGATGTCTCGTCAAAATATACCGGATTTATCATTCCATGCCCTTTACCATGCACGCCGAAATGAGGCTCTTTTTCCAAAACAACCGTATCAAATATATCAAAATTATCGTCGGACATAATATCATAAATTTTTTCTTTATCTGTTTCAAACTTATAGTCATAAAGTATATTAAGTCTGTTTAAAGTCTCTACTCCCGTTTTTTCTATGGAATAAATATGTTCTGCCGTACCGTTGACGATATAACTGCATCTTAAAAGTCCGAGAATTTTATTCATATTAAACTTATGTCTTAAATGTTTCATAAACAGAACATAATTTTTTACGGCATCGGGGTATGATGCGGAACAATTTTCTATTCCGGTTATCAAATCCAAATTAATATTGTAAAAAAATCTCGTCTGTTCATTAAAATTTTCTCTCTTATAAAAACCGAAATTAAAAGTGCTTTCATAATCATATTTGTGTATAAAAGTTCTCATTATCAATACAGGTTCTAAAACAAGTAAAAAAATCAAAATAATTTTCGGCACGATATTTTTTCTAAAATATAACAACACCGAAAGAAGAAAAATCAATATTCCCGAAAATATTACCGAACCGTATAAAATACTGCCGGTAAAAATTTCCATTTTTTGATAACGGAAAATTTTTATAAGGAAGTCCGAAATATCTGCAAAAAAAGTAATTATAAATATCGACAAGATAAGGCAGGACACAACAAAAATCTTACTTATTTTTAGTCGTTTTAACAAAACATATTTTATGCCGTAAGCAAGTATCGGAAGAATTAAAACATTTGCAAAAAATAAAATTTTACATGGAGTTCTAAACCAGGAAAAGAACGGTATTATTTTATCTGCCATGTCTGAAAAAGGTTTAAAAGTAAGAATATATAAAAATAAAATAACTCCGCATATTTTTAAAATATTTTTGTTGTATGCGTGAGTCACTGCTAAAATAACAATAAGAAAATTTAATGCTCCGAAATATATTGTCGGCTCCCAAAAAGAACCGTTTTCGCCAATAGATAAAATATGTCCCGGGAAAAGTAAAGTAAATAAATACTCCAACCCGGAAAAATAAGATGTTCCTATTTTATCTTCTCCAAGCTGCCTTGCCCCTTCAAAATAAAAATCAAGACTGGATACAAGCTGAATAGCAGCTAAAAATAAAGCTATCGTATATGAAGAAAAAATTACAACAAGCACATTTCTGTTCCTGCAGAAAACAAGGACATAAATTAAAGAGACAAATGCGGTATAATAAACATACTGCCAATGTCCTGCAAATATCTGCAGACAAAGAATAACCGAAACAGGAAAAATATAACGATAAGTTTTTTCTTCGAAAGCTTTATCATAAAAATATAATAAAAGAGGAAACCAACAACAAGTATTTACATTGGAAAGATGTGCCGCACATGCGTGTAAATAAGTACTTGATAAAAATGCCGCAACTATTGCAACAATAAGGGATATAAATTTATATCTTATCTTATTATTTATCCATAAAAAAGATGAAAAAGATAAAATAAAAAAGTGTATAAGAAAAGAAAAATTTATTGCTTTAGATACAGGAAGAATAAAATATATAAGATTTAAAGGATAAAAAATTGCGGACTCCGAATTTGCAAAAACCGGCACCCCGCAGAGAATCTTCGTAGTCCAAAAAGGAAATATTCCCGACAACAAACTGCCGAACGTAAATACTCTTAAATTTACATAATAATTCAAATCCCCATAATTATGCCAAGAAAAATATTGTCCGGAAGAATATAGAATGATATCAAGGTGAGAAATAAGAATAATGAAGAATAATATTAAGGCTATATGAAAATTGGTAAGTTTATTGATATTGTTCTTCATTGTTATTATATTAGTTGAATAGTTGAACAGTTACTTAGGTTATTAGGTTATAAGATTATAAGTTTAACGGCAAACTACAAAAAACTAATAACCTAATAACCTTATAATCTCATAACCTGTCGTTTCCATACATCTATCCTTCTATACCTCGCACGCTTCGCGTGCTAGTTTTCTTCGTATTCGTCGAGGTATGGGCGGGAGCGGAACAAAACTCCTGCGGATTTGGCAATATCTTTAACTTTTGAAACATCAAGTCCGGGAAGTTCAACAGCAGTTATAACAACCGTCGGAATAAATTCTTTTGCTGTCTTAGCAAAATTTATAATTTCGTCAAAAGATTCTTCTTTAAACATAGGTCTGTTAATTTCATTATGTTCTTTGGGATTTGTTCCGTTAAGGCTTATGGAAATAACATCTACCAAATCTTTTAATTCCGGAAGAATATTTTTTTTATAATATCTGTTGGCAAGCCCTGCCGTATTGATTCTTACACGTATATTTTTACTTTTCAGCCATTTTGAAATTTCTATTACTTCGGGAAGTCTTATTAATGCATCGCCGTAACCGCAGAAAATTATCTCTCCGTATTTAGACGGATCTCCGATAGAGTCGATTACCTCTTTCACAGTCGGTTCTCTGTCAAGTTTGAGAGAATTTCCTCTGAATTTATTTTCCCATTTATGTTTTATGCAATAAGGACAAGCCATCATACAACGGTTGGTTATATTTAAGTATAAGTTACCGGCATATTTATAAGAATAGTCACTCATGATAATTTAACTCCGTTAAATTAGAAGATTGGATGATTTGAGGATTGGAAGATTTGAAGTTAAGATGTAAAAATCACTTCGTGATTTTTTTTAACATAGATTGCGGATCAAGTCCGCAATGACAAACTTTCTTCTATTTTTCTACTTTTCTAATCCTCTAATCTTCAAAATTATTTGCGCAATTTTTAGCGGTAGTTGGTGAATTGTAAAGGCAATGAGAAATTAGCGTTTTTCAAAAAAGAAATAACGGATTGAAGTTCATCTTTTTTGGGCGATGAAACTTTTATTTTTGAACCTTCGATTTGTGTATTAACTTTAAACTTTTCATTCTTAATCATCTTGGTTAATTCTTTTGCTTTATCCGACGGAAGTCCGCTGACAAGCTCTATAACCTGCCTTACCGTTCCTTCAAAAGCCTGCTCTTTTGCTTTAAAATCCATACACTTGAGAGAAATTCCTCTTTTTGCAAATTTCCCCTCTACGATATCCGTTAAAGCTTTCAACTTAAATTCATCGTCGCCTATCAACGTGATTTTTTTATCGTTTTTATTGTAATCTATTGATGATTTGGAACCTTTAAAATCATATCTCTGAGCAAGCTCTTTCTGAGCCTGATTTATTGCGTTATCAACTTCCATAAAATTAACTTCAGATATGATATCGAAAGAAAAATTGTTAGCCATGATAACTCCGATTTATAATTTACAATTTATAATTGTATGTAAAAATCGCTTTGCGATTTTTTATATTAAAACAGAAATTTTTGCAGAGCAAAATTTTACACTAATTGTAAATTATATATTATAAATTATCAATTAAAAATTGCTTCGCAATTTTTTTGGTGCTCGATAGAGGATTCGAACCTCTGACCTCTTCCATGTCAAGGAAGCACTCTAACCAACTGAGCTAACCGAGCATTTGGGTAAAATAAAAAAGGTGCGAATCGGATTCGAACCGATGCAAGGCGGTTTTGCAGACCGTCCCCTTAACCAACTCGGGCATCGCACCATTTCAAAAGAACGGGAAGTAGTATATAAAAAAAATGAAAAAAATGCAAGAAAAAAAAGAACCCGTAAAATACCAGGGTTCTTTTTTCCTGTTTATTCATTATTTTATTGCATCAGTACATCTTGTACATAAACCGTCAGATATGTCGTGAACATGTCTCCAGCACCTTTCGCACTTTTCGAATGAAGATTTGGCAACAGATACGGAAAGTTCATCTTTAACGTCAGACTGTTCCAACTTAATATCCCAACTGCCCATAACGATATTTACTAAGTTGATATCACTTAATGCTGAGGCATAATCGGAACCGTACTTAATGGTCAGACAAGCTTCCAAATTAGAACCTATAATTTTATCTTTTCTGAGTTTTTCGGTTTCAGCCAAAACCAACTGTTTTATTTTTACAAGACCGCCCCATTTATTAAGAACATCTTTTTCTAAAACATATTCTTTGTTTATCTTAGGAAAATCAGCCAAAGTAACATATTCCGGCAGGCCTTTTCTGATTTTTTTAATTTCTTTCCAAGCTTCGTGCATGGTAAAAGTCAAAACAGGAGCCATTATTTCAATAAGAGCCGTGCCTATTTCAAGCATTGCGGATTGTGCGCTTCTTCTTGCTTTGGAATTTACTTTATCACAATATAAAATATCTTTTAACGCATCAAGATAAAAACCGCTTAAAAATACCGTACAGAAATCATTGATAATTTTAACCGTTTTATGAAACTCATAATTTTCAAAGCCGAGTTCTGCCTGTTTAATCACATCGTTTAAACAGAACAAAGCATATTTATCTATCTCGTTCATATCGGGAAATTTTACAATATCTTCTTCTTTCAAATCACTGACATTTCCAAGTATAAACCTGATAGTATTTCTGATTTTTCTGTAAGTATCGGTATGCCCTTTAATAATCTCGTCGGAAATTCTGACATCTTCTCTATAGTCGCAGGATGCAACCCAAAGCCTTAAAACATCAGCTCCGTACTTATTTATTATTTGAGACGGGGCAACTCCGTTACCTAAAGATTTTGACATTTTTCTTCCTTGACCGTCGACAAGAAAACCGTGCGTAAGAACCGTTTTGTAAGGAGCTTTTCCTTTTATGGCAACCGACGGCAGCAACGAACTTTGAAACCATCCTCTGTGCTGATCGCTTCCCTCCAAATATAAGTCGGCAGGATATTCCAAAGAATCATAATTCCCGCTCGATAATACGGCTTCGCTTGATACACCGGAATCAAACCACACATCAAGAATATCTTCTTCTTTTTTAAATTCCGTCTTACCGCATTTCGGACATTTTATATCAAAACCTTTAAGCCACTCTTCAACGGGCTTTTCATACCAAATTCCCGCACCGTGTACGGAAAATTCTTCAACAACTTTATCTATAATTTTTTTATCCAATACAGGTTCGCCGCATTCTTTGCAGTAGAATATCGGAAGAGGTACTCCCCATAGTCTCTGACGGCTCAAACACCAATCCGGGCGGGTCTGTATCATTCCGGTAATTCTTGACTCGCCGTATTTTGGAACCCAGTTGACATTTTTTATCTCTTTAAGAAGATTGTTTCTTAAATCGTTCAAATCCACACCCATAAACCACTGAGGAGTAGCTCTGAAAATAACGGGTTTCTTACATCTCCAACAGTGAGGATAAGAGTGATTTATTTTTATGCTTGCAAGAAGTTTTCCTTCTTTGGTAAGTTTTTCAATTATTAATGGATTTGCTTTAAATACATTTATTCCTTCAAATTCCGGAACTTCTTTTGTAAATTGACCTCTGTCATTTAAAGGAGATATGATATCAAGTTTGTACGCAAGCCCTGCCTGATAGTCTTCCTGTCCGTGTCCGGGAGCAATATGAACGATACCTGAACCGTCTTCCATACTGACATAATCGGCAAGTATGCCCAAAGACTTTCTGTCAACTATAGGATTTTGACATTTGATATATTCCAAATCTTTACCGTCAAATTCGGCTTTAACGGTAAAACTTTCGGCTGAAATTTTATTCTTAACATTTTCCGCCAAATCTCTTGCAACGATAATTTTTTCAACTTTACCGTTGAGAATATATTCGGCTGCAACATATTTTGCTATCGGCGAAAATGCCAATGCCACGTTGGACGGAAGTGTCCAAGGGGTAGTGGTCCAAATAAGAACCGAATAATCTTTCAATAAATCAGCTTTACTTTTCAAAGTTTCCGATAATTCCGTTATTTGAAATTTTACAAATATAGAATCCGATGAAACATCCGCATATTCAACTTCAGCATCGGCAAGAGCTGTTTCGCACGAAGAACACCAATAAACGGGTTTTTTCTTTCTGAACAAATAATTTTTTTCTACAAGTTCACCGAAAACTTTTACTATAGAAGCTTCATATTTGGGATCAAGCGTAAGATACGGTTTTTCCCAGTCGGCAAAAACTCCCAGCCTTTTAAAGCCCTCTCTCTGTATGGAAACAAATCTCTTGGCAAAGTCGCTTGCCTGTTTCCTGAAAACTGCTTTATCCACTTTATGTTTATCGGTTTTTAATTCTTTTAAACACTGAGTTTCTATAGGCAGCCCGTGACAATCCCATCCGGGAGTGTAAGGAGTATCAAAACCTTTCATATTTTTATACTTCAAAATAAAATCTTTTAAAATTTTATTTAAAGCATGTCCGATGTGCATTTCGCCGTTGGCATAAGGAGGACCATCGTGAAGAATAAACTTTTTCTTCCCCTTATTTTTTGCTCTCATCTTTTCATAGATTTCGGCATCATATAATTCTTTTAAAAAGTCCGGTTCTCTCTGAGCCAAATTAGCTTTCATTTGAAAATCGGTTTTCGGTAAATTAACTGTTTTTGAATAATCATTTTCCATAAAAAATACTCCGTATTTTTTAGCTGAACAGCTGAAAAGCTGATAAGCCGATAGGTTTTTGGTATTTTTCGCTCTGCGAAAAATCTGATAATAAACAAAAATTGCTTAGCAATTTTCACAACAAACTTCTCAGCTCTAAGCTGAAGGTACAAAGTACCCGGCTCAGCTAAGAAATTGCAAAGCAATTTCTGTCTCAGCTGAAATAAAATTGCTTTCAGCAACTTTATTTCTTTTTCTTCAGTGTAGAGATTTTGTTCGGTTTAAATACGCCTTTTTCCGTGATAATCATTGTAATATTTGATGCCGGCGTAACGTCAAGAGCCGGATTTCTGGAAACGGCATCTTTAACGGAAATTAATTTTCCTCCGACTTTTAAAACATCTTCTCCGGGTAAATCTTCCACTTTTATTTTTACTCCGTATGTGGTAGCAAAATCTATAACGGATGTGTGTGCTATTACATAGAAAGGAATTTTATGATATTTTGCAAATATTGACAAAGCATAAGTACCTATATTATTGGCAACATCTCCGTTTAACGCAACTTTTTCAGCACCGACGATAACGGCATCAATTTTTTCCGTTTTCATAATAAAAGCCGCCATACTGTCAGCCATAAGCATATAAGGAATTTTTTCCTGCTGAAGTTCATAAGCAGTAAGTCTGGAACCTTGAAAATAAGGTCTCGTTTCGTCAACAAGAACCTTTTTTACCTTACCGCTTTTAAAAGCTGTTTTTATTGTTCCTATGGCCGTACCGAAACCTGCAGAAGAAAGCGCTCCGGAATTTGCATGCGTAACTATCGTGGAATCTTTCTTTAACAGTCTTGTAGCATATTCAGCCATTGCAATATTTGCTTCTATATCCTGTTCATAAATTTCCTTTGCAGTTTCTTCCAATTTATTTATAAAATTTTCAGGATTCAATTTTGCAGCCATATCGACTACAACCATCATTTTTTCAATAGCTTTTTTTGGGTAAATTGAAATATTCCAAACTCTCGATAACTCGTCGCAGGCTTTTTTGATGAAACTGCTTTTCGTCATCGGAGGATATTTTGCACATTTTATTCCTGCAAGTACCACACCGTACGCAACGGCAACCGACACTGCGGCAGCACCTGCAATTACTTTATTTTTTACTGCGTCAATAACATCCGTGTAAGCTTTACATTTTTTGTAAACAATTTTGTTTGGAAGCTCATTTTGGTTAAGTAAAAAAAGTGTTCCGTTTTCCCAATACAATGCTTCAGGTATTTTTTTGTTCATAATAGCACCTTCCAGTATAAATTTTTACTTCTTTAATTTTTTATTTTTTTCTTTATTTTTACGGTATAGTATTTAAAACTTCATCCAGTTCTTCTTCGGTTTTTCCCGTAATTTCTATAGTTTTTTCTCTTCCTCTTTCACCTTTTCTAAGTAAAATATTAGATTTTTTCACGTCAAAGAAATCAGATAAATAATCACACAATTCCTCATTGGCTCTGCCCTCAACAGCAGGTGCGGCAACTTTTACTCTCAAAATAGAACCTATTCTGCTGACAACCTCGTTTCTCTTGGAATTGGGAATTACCCGCACTTTAATAATCATTTACAACCTCCTGCTAAAACTATATATTAAAGTTTTGTTATTTTATTAAAGTTCCTCTGCTCTCTTTTTGGCATGTTCCACTGCAGAAAGAACCACATCGGAAAAATCACTTTTCAAGAAAACATCCATAGCTTTTTCCGTAGTTCCCCCGGGAGAAGTAACATTTTTCCTTAAAGTAAAATCTTCAAGCCCGCTCTCAATAAGCATTTTGCCCGAACCGTATATCGTCTGGTAAACCAAATCTTTTGAAATATCTTCCGGAAGCCCAAGTTTTTCGGCAGCCTGTCTTAAAACTTCCGAGAAATAAAATATGTACGCAGGTCCGGAACCGGAAACTGCCGTTATTGTATTAATTAATTTTTCTTTAACAACCACAACTCTTCCTATAACAGAGAACAAATCGGCTATATCGTTAATTACTTCCTGAGAAGCATTCTTGCCGCCGCAAACCGCAATTGCACCTTTGCCCACAAGAGCAGGTGTATTGGGCATAACACGGATAACTACCGCTTTTTTAGAAGTATTACTTTCTACAAAATCCGTCGTTATTCCTGCAGCAATCGTAACAATAATTTTCGCCTTAGCAATCTGTTTGGAATACTCATCCAAAACGGATTTAAACTGCTGAGGCTTTATGGCCAAAAAAACTATATCGGCATTTTCAAGCGCCGTATCTTTATCCTGTTGAACGGATACCGCATACTTCTGCGATATTACCTGAAGCCTTTCCGTTGAAATATCATTGCAAACAATATTGGCTCTTTTTACAATGTCGTACTTTACAAATCCCGAGATTATGGCTTCCGCCATGTTTCCAGATCCGATAAAAACAACCTTTTTATCGTAGAATTTCCTGCTTATCATAAATTCTCTCCCCGAATATGGCAGTACCTACTCTAACCATATTCGCTCCTTCTTGTATAGCAATTTCAAAATCATCCGACATACCCATGGATAAGATTTTAAAATTAGTATCTTTATATTTTTTTTGCAAATTTGTAAAAACATTGAAAGCTTTCTTAAAATAAGGACGAACCTGCTCCTTATCGTCAAAATAAGGTGCTATAGTCATTATTCCGTCAATCAAAATATTTCTGCAATTTGTTTTACAATATTCATAAATCTCGGAAACTTTTTCTTCGTCAGCACCTGTCTTAGTTTCTTCATTTGAAACTTTCAATTCAATTAAGCAATGTTGAACTTTATTTATGTCTGCAGCGTGTCTGTTGATATCTTTAGCCAGACCTATGCTGTCCAAAGACTGAATCAAATCAAAATTCAAAACAGCCTTCTTTGCTTTATTTGACTGCAAATGACCTATAAAATGTTTTTTTATATTCTGCAATTTGCCGGAAAGAACTTCAAATTTTGGCAAAGCTTCCTGTATTTTACTTTCGGCAATGTCAGCAATTTCACAGAGCAATGCCTCTTTTACGCATTCAGCAGAAAAAGTTTTAGTAACAGCAATCAGTTTTACTTCTCTGCCGTTTGCTGCTTTGTTAATCCTTTCCTTTATTAAAGTTATATTATCTGCTATAGTTTTCACAATATCCGTATATTATAGCAAATTTTTTAAAATTTGCCAACCAAATTTTAAAAAATTCGAAGATTAGAGGATTGGAAGAGCTGAAGATTAGAAGATTGGCGTTTTAAAGTTCGCTAAACGAACTTTAAACTCAGCTAAAGCTAATGCTCTGTGACTGATTTTATTTTTTATTTCTTCGCCAAGTTCGGCGAAAGTTTTCTCATATTTAGGCACATAAAACAAAGGGTCATATCCGAAACCCGTTATTCCCGACAAATTTTCAGCAATATAGCCTTTAATTTTTCCTTCGGCAATAATTTTCACATTTCCTTCGGGATCGCTTAAAGCAATAACGCATCTAAACTGTGCCTGTCTGTTTTCCGGCTGAACGCCTTCAAGAGCTTTCAATAATTTTTGATTATTATCGTCATAAGTGCAATGTTCTCCTGCATATCTGGAAGAATATACTCCCGGCGCACCGTTTAAATAATGTACTTCCAACCCGGTATCGTCGGCAATTGCCCACGAGTGAAAATATTTTGCAACTTCCGTTGCTTTCTTTATTGCATTATCCTGAAGAGTTTTACCGTCTTCAACAACTTCGGGATATTTATCAAAATCCGTCATAGGTTTAATTTGTATGTTCAAGTCTTTTAAAATGTCGGTAATCTCAGCCACTTTATGTTTATTCCCTGTTGCCAATATTATTTCCATTTTTCCTCCTAAAAATAAAATTTAAATTCGTTAAAAAATTTTGCCAAATATTTTATATAATTTGTATCAAAAATTTTATCTTTCAATATTTTAAAACTGAAATTGTCGTTTCTTATAAATTCTATTATATTCTCATAATCTCTTATAAACTGCATAGTATTTACTTTGCTGAAATCGGTATCTTTCTTAAAATAAACATATAAATATTTTTTATCTTCCGAAACTCTCTCCACGGAAATTGTTTCCGCATTTATTTTAACTTCGGCAATTTTAAATAAATTGTCCACACTTTGAGGAAGTTTACCGAAACGGTCTTTTAATTCGTTTGAAATATCATCTATTTCGTAAAGATTTGTGATGTTGGATATTTTCCTGTAAAATAAAATTCTGATATCTTCGTCCTCAATGTACTCCGGCGGAATATAAGCATCAACATACAAATCTATTTCTATCGGAAGTTTCTTTTCTTTTTCATCCTTATAAATTCCTTTAACTTTCTGTCCTTCTTCCGCTAAAAGACGAGAAAACATTTCATAACCGATATCCCGCACAAAACCGTG
This sequence comes from uncultured Endomicrobiia bacterium, assembly GCA_905234925.1. Taxonomy (GTDB): domain Bacteria; phylum Elusimicrobiota; class Endomicrobiia; order Endomicrobiales; family Endomicrobiaceae; genus Ruminimicrobiellum. The sequence continues at coordinate 30,140 of CAJOJJ010000007.1, read as the reverse complement.
CTGTTTGGAACTTAATATTCCGCCCGCACCTCTGATTTCCAAGTCTTTAAGTGCAATTTTGTAACCGGAACCAAGTTCGCTGAAATTTTTCATCGCTTCAAGACGCTTTATCGCATCATCGTTCATATCAGTTTTTTTATATAAAAGATAACAATATGCCTTCTGTTTATCTCTTCCGATTCTTCCTCTTAATTGATGCAATTGTGAAAGTCCGAAATTTTGTGCATCTTCTATTATCATTGTATTTACCGTAGGTATATCAATACCGGACTCAATTATCGTCGTCGCAATAAGTACATCTATCTGTTCGTTTAAAAAACGCCACATAACTTTTTCAATTTCCTGAGCTTTCATCTGTCCATGGATAACTTCTACTCTTAAATCGGGAACAAGTTTTTGAATTTCCGCTTGTTTTGTCAAAATAGTTTCCACTCTGTTATAAACATAAAAAACTTGTCCGTTCCTTGAAATTTCAGCCTCTATAATATTTTTTACAAGTTTCGGATCATAGAACGAAATATTTGTTTCTATCGGCAGTCTGCCGTAAGGCTGAGTTTCTATCAACGATAAATCCCTAAGACCGTACAGTGCTCCCGAAAGAGTTCGAGGAATAGGAGTGGCGGAAAGCATTAATATATCAATATTCTTTTTCATTTGTTTGATTTTTTCTTTCTGTCTGACACCAAACCTATGTTCTTCGTCGATAATCAAAAGACCTAAATCTTTAAACTCCACATCTTTCTGCAGAAGTCTGTGAGTACCTACAATTATATCAACATTTCCTTTTTTCAATTCTTCAAGAATTTTTTTCTGCTCGGCAGTCTTTTGAAAACGGCTTATAACTTCAACCTTAGCAGGAAATGCAGCAAGCCTGTTAACGAAAGTATTGTAATGCTGTTCGGCTAAAACGGTAGTAGGAACAAGCACTGCCGCCTGTTTCGACTGACAAGCCGTCTTGAATGCCGCACGAAGAGCGACTTCTGTTTTTCCGAAACCGACATCACCGCAAATCAATCTTTCCATCGGATACGGTTTTGAAAAATCATTATTTATATCCTCTATTGCTTTTAATTGGTCTCTTGTTTCCTCATAAGGAAAAGAGTCCGCCAAATCTTTTTCCAACATTCCCGGAGCAGGATAAGGAGCTCTTTCTATTTTTGAGCGTTCCGCATAAAGTTTCAACAGTTCTTTGGCAAATTCGGAAGCATTTTCTCTTGCTCTTGATTTTACTCTTTCCCAAGCAAAAGTATCCATTGAATAAAGTTTCGGTTTTACGCCTTCCACTCCGATATATTTCTGTACCACTTTAAAATCGTCCGGAGGCACATAAAGTTTATCGCCTTTACTGTATTCTATACACAGATATTCGGCAGTTTTGTCCGGCTGTTCGATTTTTTTCAATCCCTTATATTTTCCTATACCGTATTTTTCATGTACAACATAATCTCCGGCGGAAATTTCCCATATACCTTCCAGTCTTTTACCGCTTTTCATCTTAGGAAAACTTATCTGTTTTCTCTTGTACAATATTTCTTTTGTCGATATAACGACAAGCTCATCTTTCAAATAAAATCCGTGCCAGAGAGTCCGTATTTTTATATTAGGAATATCTTGTTCATGCCAGCCGTTTTCCGTAAAAAGATTTATCATTTTTTGTTTTTCGGGTTCGTTTGAGGAATATATTTTTATATCAACACCTGAATTTTTAAAATCTCCAATAAGATTAATAAAATATTTTATGTCGCCTTGAAATCCCTGAAAACTCTGATAATTGTAATGGACAGAATTTTTATTTAACGGATCATTTACTATAAGACTGAATTTTTTATATTTATCATAATTATCCTGTTTCTCATCCAAATATACAACAAAATCATCATTAAGTTCTTCCAACAGAGTAGTTTTTACATCCACAGGTTTATAGGGAAGAATTGTAATTTCTTTTAAATATTCGTCAGACCGCTGCGTAATATAATCGAAAGTTTTTATAGTCTCTACAGTATCAAAATCAAAAGTTATTCTGACAGGTTTTTCGTTATCTTCACACCATACATCAAGGATGTCTCCTCTTACGGAGAACTGACCTTTATCTTCGACAAAACTTTCTCTTGTATAACCTATTTTTGAAAGCTGTGTTATTATAAAATTATATTTATATCCGTTGTTTTCTTTTAAAGTTATGGAATTATTTCTAAGAGCAGCAAAAGATATATTTTCCTGCAGAACGGAATCTTTATCGGCAACAATTATTACTCTTTTATCGTTTGATATTTTTGAAAGTGTAGTTATTTGTTGGGCTTGGTCTCCTGAAGGATATTCCAAAACGGAAACATCTTCTCCTTCAAGGAAAACGGAAATATCATTACACAAATTATCCGTCTCGTTGTTTTTTAAAACAACGAGGAGTGATTTATCATTTTCAATAATGTATTTGGACAGAAAATGAGCAAGAGAAGCTTCATTTACGCCGGAGATATAATTTTTCATAGAAACATACGCCTATATCGACCTTAATATTTGCATTTAAATATTAATATCTTATACGGATTAAAATTGTTTTTGGATTTTTGGATAATATCCTGTAAATTTGCGAACTTTTCAAAAAGAACTTCAAACTTTTTTTGATTATAAAATTTTTTTGGAATAGTTTTGTTTTCATTCGTCGGATTTTCAATAATTATATATTTTTCTCCGTCGTATTCATAAGCCATAACTTTTAAAGATTCCTTTACTTTTACCGGCGATTTTATTTGTTTACCGTTTTCAAAAATTTTACCCATAAAAGAAAGTTCATGTATTACTTCCGAAATATATTTCCATTCTTCAGGTCTTGACTGCGGTAATGGCTTTCCTTTTGACCTGTAAACAAAATAAAACAGTCCGGTTGCTCCGTTAAACAACGCATCATAAGACATAAACCTTATTTCTTCTCTTGTCGGGAATCTGCCTATTCTGTTATTATCCGGGCGAAATTGTTTAAACTCTTTCCAATCGAAAATCTGTACAACCGCCCATAAAGGTTTATCCGCACAACCTGCTTCAAATTTTCACCGAAACTTTCCAACGGCAAATGAGGAACGGGATACCAATCCATCATTAAAATATCACAAATATCATAAAAAGGAATTTTTGTTTTTCCCTGCCCGATAACAAATGCCGTTTGATGTTCTGGAAAAATATTTTTACAGACGGACTCTCTTTCTATCATATTGTCATAAGAAACATGATTAACATCAGGTTCGTCAAGAATATACCAAGCAGACATCGGATATTTGTGTGCTTCATTTTCGTAATCGGTACCGATAATTCTGTTTGGATAGACAAGAAGTTTCATATCGTATTGCTTGGCTTTTTCGGCAAGCCGAGATATATATTCGGGATTTTGATTATATGTCTGGACGGTATTAAACCCTGCTTTTTTTATGATTGGAATTTCATTTACATCATTTACGCCGTAGATACCGAGAGTAAAATCGGCGAAAGCAACGGAAGAAAGAAAAACGACAATGTACAATGATAATAAACGACGAAAACTACAATGTATAATGTATAATATACAATGTACAATAAACGACAAACGACAAAAAACACAGAGGGGCAGAGGTTCGGATGGTCGGATGGTCGGAAGAAAAGATGTGTTTTTATTAACATAGATTCCCGACCAACGGCTCTTCGGGAACGACAAATGAAACGGCAATTTATAATTTGTTACTTCTGTATTCATCCAATCTTCCAATCATCCAATCTTCTGTCGTTTTATTTTGTAATTTTCTTATCTGAGATGAACATCCTTTTTATTGTTCTAAAAAAGATTTCCAAATCAAGAGACAGCGATTGATTTTTGATATACCACAAGTCGTAAGCAAATCTCTTCTCCGAAGCTCTTAAAAAATTGGCTTCATTCTGCTCGTTTGGATTTTCAATAAATTTTGAAAAATTCGGTGCTGAATAGTTCAACTGTGCCCAGCCTGTAATCCCCGGACGGACAATATTTCTTAACTTATGATTATGGATATACTTATTGAGATACCTGTATTCTTTAGACCATATCGGACGAGGTCCTACGAAAGATGTATCTCCCATTAAAATATTAAGTATCTGTGGAATTTCATCAAGACGGAATCTTCTTAAAACCTTACCGAATTTCGTAGATTTTTCAGTCCCAGCTATCATAGTTCTAAACTTATAAAGAGCAATTATTTTGCCGTTAACTCCCACACGAACTTGAACGAATATAGGATTCTGTCTGTCAAATATAAGTATTGCCAAATATATTATTAAACCTGCAATAAAGCAGAAAGGAAATAACAAAAGCGAGAAAAAAATATCAACGAATCTTTTTATGCTTCTGCCCGTATTTCTGACACTGATATATTTCAACAACCACAATGTATCTCCAAATGCAATTTTAGGCACTCGGCAGAACAAATCTTCAAAAAAAGTCATTTCGCTTATTACAGCCAGACCTTTAAGAAGAAAATCCTGCTGCCACTTTTTTTTAGAAAACAAAAGTTCACTTGATACAACAACGAAAGATATCTTTCTAAAATTTTTCAGAATTGTTTTTGTAATTTTTGTATCAACGATTTCGGAATTTAAAAAAATATTATAATTGGAATATTTTGAAACTTCTTCGACAATAGTATCCAGTGTATGATTTTTCCCGAGAATAACAACATTTATTTTCTTAAGTTTCAGCTTTATACCGATAAAAATATTTCTGGTAATATAAACAATAAGAAAATACAATGCTAAAATTATGAATAAATTTGTTTTAGGAGTGGCGGTTTTGAACAATGTAGATGTAAAGTAAATCAAGCCCGCAGATAAGAAACTGTTTAAAATAAATATAAGAATTATGTTTTGATATTTAAAAAGTTTTTTATGAATAAAATCAAATTCATAAAAGGAGAAAAGCCATAAAAGGAATATTGACAGAAAAAAAGACGGAGTTAAAACTGCAAGATTCGTTATTGCGTACAAATAATCATACTGCCCGGTTCGAATAAACGAACCGAGAAAGACAGCCGCTATGAAAGAAATAAAATCGAATATTATAAACAATATACGCATAATATTACAAATTGTAAAGAAATCTTTAGCTGAACAGCTGAAAAGTTTAAAATGTATTATACAATATTTGGAAATAAAACTCAAAGGATTTGGAAGATTGAATGATTGAAAACGACAAAGATACCGGCAATGATAAATTAAGGGGCTATAAAGTATTCAGATAAATTTTGGAGATTTTTTTATCATAAGGATATTTTGCAAGATATCCTTCCGCAAAAACATTAGCCTGCTCGGCATAAACAGATTTTTCTTCCCCAGAAAGAGTTCTTGAAAATTTTGTATTGTAATACGTGAAAATAAGTTTGCGTATGTATCTCGGTTCGGAAGAATATTTCAAAGCTTTTTGATAATATTCTATTTTATTTTCCAAAGTCAAATTATCGGCAAACGTCATAAATTTCCAAGCTGCGGCATTTTTGAAAGAAAAACATAAAAATATAAACGAAAGAATAATTAATAAAACTTTTATCGGAATATTTATTTTTACCATATATATTTTTGCTTTATGAAACGAAAGTGTTGATGCCAATGCAAGAACCGTAAAAAATAAAAATGCGTCGGCAGGAATATGAAAATGAAAATCAACACCGCTTGAAATACAGAATGACAATAAACCGCCGCAAATACCGAGATAAAAACATTTTTTTACACGCTTCAAATTTACCGTATTTGAAATAAAAAGATAAATTATATAAATTATTAACCCTATTATTACCGTTCCAAAAATATAACCGATATCAAGAAGAAGCTCCAGCCAATCGTTGTGCAAATAACTTACCCATTGATTGAAAGGATTGTCCAGAAAATATTTTATCGTTACGGGAAAAGATGCAAAACCTACACCCGTAACGGGATATTTTTTCAACATATCAAACGCCGCCGAATACATTTGCAGTCTTGCTGCTTCCGAAAAGCCGAAACTTACTCTGTGCGTATATGCGCTTATTGCATCCCAATTTATATAAATTAAAAAACAGGATAAACAGAAAACCGTTACGGTAGATATAAAACATATAATTTTTGTTTTTCCGTGATGAGGAATATAAAAAGATATAAAAGAAAACATTATAAAAAGGGATATAAGAGTTGCAAGATATACACCTCTTGAACGAACAAAAATTATGCTGATTAAAAGTAAAAATGTTAATACCGACTGTATCGAAATTTTAAGAACAAATTCCTGTTTATTTTTATGTTCTTTCTTGTATTTGAAGATATTGGAAAACAAAAAAGCAAAAGAAACAAAAAATGACAATGACAAAAATGCTCCCGCACTGTTTCTGTTGACGAACGGACCAAAAGAACCGCGACTGTTGTCGAACAAAAAAAACTTAATATATTCACCGTTCTGATAGAGTAAGCCTATCACCATAACAACGGCAGAAGCACACAAAATTACAAGAATTAATTTATTTATTTGCTTGAAAGTTTGAAATGTTTGTAAAACAATGAAAAACACGCATGCATATGTAAAAAATGCAGTAATTTCTTTAAAAGTATAAAAGGTGCAGAACGTAAAAGGAATTATAGATACCGTATCATCAACATTGTGAAAATTAAAACTCTGCAGGAAACCTAAAAGTATCAATATTGAAAATATGGAAAATATTATTTTAGAAATTTTAGTAAAATAAAAATATTTTATCGTTAAAAGCATATAACAAAAAATAAATGTTATTAATGCGTGAAAAATAAAAAATGCCCAACTTTCCGTACCTGCGAAAGCCAGCGGAAGAAAGAAGAACAAACATACAAATACTATTCTACTAAAGATATTCATAATTTTATTCTTTTTAGATGATTCGACAAAACTTTGTTTTTCGTCAGCTGAAAAACTGAAGAGCTGAAATGTTTAAGGTATTTTTTATAACATATATACCGGATCAAGTCCGGAATGACAACTGAAAAAAAATGTAAATGAACTTTAACATAGATTCCGTGTCTATCTGCGTTGCAGATGCACGGAATGACAGATTTTCTGTCGTTGCTTTTTATTGTACATTATACATTATACATTGTACATTAAAAAATTGCTAGGCAATTTTTTGGGACATCGGCAGGGTTATTATAAAAGTTGTGCCTTTGCCGTACACGGAATCAAACTTTATATCACCTTTATGTGCTTCGCAAATCATTCTTCTTGCAACATAAGAACCTATACCCGAACCTGATTTACTCGACGGTTTGGTAGTAAAAAATGCCGAGAAAATCTTGGGTTTATTTTCTTCTTTAACCCCTATCCCGTTATCTTGAAAAATAATTTGATATCTGTTTTTATCTGCAAAATTTAAAGAAACTTTTATTTTCGGAACATAATTTTCTTCCTTAATATCGTTAAAAAATTTATTAATTAAATGCTGTTGTTTTTCAACGACTGCTTCCAAAGCATTATCAATAAAATTAAAACAAACCTCCTGCAACTGATATTTTATTCCGTATATACTATCATTTTCGGGAACATCAACAGTAATCGGAATTTTTTCTTTATGGTGTTTTACTTCCACAAGAAGAATAGCGGCATTTACAATTTCTTTTAATGAAAAATATTCAAAAACGGCATCGGATTCCTTGTGTTTTGCAAAATTTAAAATTCCCGTAAGTATCGTATTTGTTTTTTGAACATTGTTTTTTATTGACGTAATTATTGACGTCATATCGGTTATTATATCTTTTACGTTTGCTTTATCGGTCAGAGTTTTATCCAATGAAGACAAATCATCAATATCAAATTGAAGCGTTTCGGCAGCAAGATTAAAACTGTTCAATCTGTTCCTTATCTGATGAGCCATACCGTCCGCCATACCACCGATAGAAGCAAGTTTTTCAGCTTCAAAAAGTTTTTCCTGTTGATGTTTGGATTTTTCCAAAAAGAAACAGTTTTCTATTGCGAGAGAAGCCTGATTTGCCAATGTTTTAAATAAGTCCATATCTTTTGACGAGTATAAAGTTTTATTTTCTTTTTCTCCAAGGAGAAGAAAACCTAAAACTTCATCCCTGAATATTGACGGAACTATCAAATTAATATCACTGCATATTTCGGAAAAACCTTTTTTTAACACATCTCTTAATCCGAAATATAAAAACGGAGAATTTTTAAATTTCATATATCTTACTATCGGACTATCTTTTTCTATTCTGACAGAATTTATTTTCTTATCTCCGCTTGTTCTTGAGGCCACATTGTAAAAACAATTTTTATCTTCGTCAAAAATATACAAAACGACAAACTTAATTTTGACGGATTGTTTTATTATTCTTACTATAAGCTGTGAAAGTTTTTTTATTTCATGCTGTTCTATCATACCTTTGGAAGCCTGAATCAAAAGTTGCTGATACTTTTCCTGTTCGGAAAGAAGAATTTTTTCCGCTTTCTTTTGCAATGCTCTTAACGCAACAGGGGCAACCGATGAAAAAATAAAAACAAGAAAAAAAGCTATTATCCATTGATCCAAAACAAAACCGAAGTAAATAGGAATACCAAGCACCACAACATATAAAGCAAAAAATATCGAACTTTTAGTAATAGCGAGTCTGATATCCATTAAATTATTTCTTATTGCATTTAATGCCATCAAAAAACTAAAGAAAATAACTACAATATAACCAAACGGATAAAAATTTATTCCCGGATATTTTATTATATAATCTCCCGATGCAAGAAGAGCAATGGAAAATGCCATTATCAAATATTTTATCTGTTCTTTCTTTACCAAATTTACATTTTTATTAAAGAAGTATTTAAGAAGAACAATCGTTGCAACAAGAAATGTTGCAACAAACTGAAACAATGCAATAAAATAAATTTTACCTGCTATAGGATAATAGCCCCAAAAATTTAAACTTAATCCGCTGTATATCAAATGCGACGAGAAATTGATAATTATTACGGGAATGGTTGCCAAATAAAAATAAACAGCATAATTTTTTATACGACTATTTAAAAATTCTGCGATAAAATGAAGTGCACTGACAGGTGTTAATATAACACCGATAAAACCAAGTTTTGCAAAAAAGTAAGACAACTCATATTTCCCTGTATTCCAATACATTAAAGAGAAAAAGAAAAGCCAAATAAAAAGAGAAATCGACAGATAGAAATAAAGAAGGTTCAATCTGTTTTTTCTATTCTTAAACAGGACAAAAAATCCCAATATTAAAACAAATGCAGTAACTATTGACGGACAAAGTGCATAATAATTCATATTATCTTGTTAAACTTATTCCTTGTAAATGTGTAGTTTTTTGCACCAAGAAACTGGCTTCTCCGTAAGGACCGCCTGTTTTACCTACTCCGCCCTGACCGGGAAGATATAACGAAAAAGCTATATGTCTGGAGTTTATTCTAAGCAATGCACAGTTATCAATATTTTTCATAAACTGTCTTGTATAAAATGCGGATTTTACCCAAACCGATGCTCTTAAACCATATTCATTCTTATGTGCAATATCAAGCATTTTTTTGAAAATATCAGCATCAATTTCTTTTTTTGTTTTCTTTGAAGATTTTACTTTTACTATAGGAATAACGGGAAAGAAATTTTCTTCTCTTATAACTTTCATATTAAACATTTCGGGATTATCTGTTTCTATCTCAACAAGCGTCGGCTGAAAATATACGCCTCTCTCCGTCGGAGTGCCGGTATGATCAACTTTTTTACCGCCGCACAAAAGTTTGGCTCCTTTACTTAAAGCATCTTCCAAAAATTCCTGACAATCTTTTATTTTTACAACAGGCGTAAAAAATGTTTCTTCGCTTGAAGGAAGCCCGAACTTAAGTTTCGCAACTTTATTGAGAAGCTTTTCTTTAAATTTATCATAAGCTTGTTCGTGAACGATAAGATTTTTAGGCAACATACAAATCTGAGTAGAACCTAAAAAAGCATCCAACGCCGAATCTGTTGCTCCGTCTATATCACAGCCGTCCCAAACAAACATATTATCGTTTCCCGAAAGTTCAAGAATCGCCTTTTTATTAAAATTGTGAGCACGTTTGGCTATTTCCAAACCGTTCTCGCTTTCTCCGAAGAAAAATATATCGTTTACCTTGGGATTCTCCAGCCATTCATCCATAATAACTTTCGAATTTCCGGTTATTATACTCATTATTCCATCCGGAGCACCATTTTCTTTAAGGGCAGCACCTATGACATTTTTCCAAACAAAAAGTGTTGCGATAGGGGCTTTTAGAGGTGCTTTTACTATTACGGCATTGCCGCCCAAGAAACAATATGCGGCAGAAAGAGAATTGCTTGCTGCAGCATTTTTCGGAGGAACAAGGACCACAACACCGTCGGGTTTTCTTACCAAATAAACTTTTTCTTCAGCCATAGAACCGGCTTCTTCCCAAATACTATCTTTAAATAAATCAAGCGTCGTCTTACTGAAAGCATTATCCATTGCATAAAATTCCCAATCGGCAAGCTTTTTAGGATGTCCTTCTATGGCAAGGAGTTCAAGAATTTTCTCTCTGTTTATCATTAAATGTTTATGAACATCGTAAAGGATTTTTCTTCTTTTGGCTATGGGCATATCTCTCATTATTTTAGAAGCTCTGTATGCGGCATCAATAGCTTTCTTATTTAACTCGTTATCACCTACGCAGTATCTGGCAAAAATATACTTATCGGTATCTTCGGGAGTTTCGCCTTTTTTCAGTTTTGTCATAATCTGAAAAGTTTTTTTAAAGTCGGTAATGTATTGATCGGCATACGGAAAATATTCGTACTTACCCGTATCAACATCCTTTCCGTCAACAAATAAAGAAAATTTTTCCATAGAAATAACCTCCTATGTTCAACTATTTTTTATTTTCTAACTTCCAATTTAAATAAGAAGATATAAAATCGTCAATTTCTCCGTCCATAACTTTATCAACCTGAGATGTTTCATATTCCGTTCTGTGGTCTTTAACAAGCTGATACGGCATAAAAACATAAGAACGTATCTGGCTGCCCCAAGCTATCAAACCTTTTTCGTCGTAATGTTTTTCATAAGATTTTCTAAGCTTTTCCTGCTCAAATTCGTAAAGTTTTGCTTTTAATAATTTCATTGCCGTAGCTTTATTTTTTATCTGGCTTCTTTCGGTTTGAGATTGTGCAACAATATTCGTCGGGATGTGGGTAATTCTGACTGCGGAGTCGGTAGTATTAACATGCTGCCCGCCTGCACCCGTTGAACGATATGTATCTATTCTTAAATCTTTTTCTTCTATTACTATATCAATATCGTCGTCAACTTCCGGTATTACGTCAACACTTGCAAAAGATGTATGTCTGCGTTTATTAGCATCAAAAGGCGAAATTCGTACCAAACGATGAACTCCGATTTCAGCCTGCATTAACCCGTAAGCATATTTACCTTTTATCATAAAAGTAATACTTTTTATTCCTGCTTCGTCGCCATCCAAAATATCTACGGTAGTAAATTCAAAACCTTTATTTTCCGCCCAACGGGAATACATACGCACAAGCATTTGCGCCCAGTCGCAAGACTCCGTTCCGCCTGCTCCGGCATGTATGGAAACTATGGCATTGTTCATATCATGTTTGCCGGAAAGTTTCGTTTTAGTTTCCATATTTTTTAAATCGGATTCGAATTTTATTTTATCTTTTTCCAACTCTGCAAGAAGTTCTTCGTCGTGTTCCTGCTGAAGAAATTCATCCATTTCTACAAGAGAATCAACTCGGGCTTTTAAACTTTCCCACGAGTTTACTATTTCTTTTAAATTATCATGTTTCAGCATTACTTTTTTAGCGTTGTTTTGGTCGTTCCAAAAACCAGGTGCCGTAACTTGTTTATCCAACTCCGATATTTCTTTGACTTTTCCTTCAATGTCAAAGAGACCTCCTAAGAGAAGATACTCTTGATACAAAATCGTTTAACATAATTTATTCCTTTATTAAAAATCGCTTGGCAATTTTTAGCTGAACAGCTGAAAGGCTGAAGAGCTGAAAAGTTTATTGTAAAAATTCACTTCGTGAATTTTTGAGTCAACATAGATTCCCGATACGACCTTCGGGAATGACAAATAACTGCAATTTAAATAAGAATTAAGAGTAATAAAAACATCGTCATAAATATACTTATGTAAGGAAACAAATAACCGAATTTATCATAGAGAGTTATAACATTGTTTTGATATGCATAAGAAGCAAAAAGTATCTTTTTATTCAAACTCGTCTGATTTAAGACATCCCCTCGACAGTTTATTACGCCCGATATTCCGCTGTTTGCACATACTATAACATTTTTCCTGTTTTCGACAGCTCTAAAAATATTCATAACAAAATGCTGATACGGTGCGGCAGTATCAAGAAACCATCCGTCGTTAGTATGATTCGTCAAAATTTTTGCACCTTTTAAAACAAGATTTCTTGAAAGTTCCGGAAAGAAATTCTCCGAACAGATGGTTGCGCCAACCATTATATTTTTATATACAAAAACATCCATTTGTTTCCCTTTTGTAAAGTCTCCCATATTATTAAAAACTTCGAAATATTTTGCAAGAAACTCTCTGAAAGGAATATATTCACCAAAAACTACCAAATGATTTTTATCATGTCTGTCCAAAATTTTAAATTTGTTATTAACGGCAAGGAGAGAATTATACACAAAATTATTTTCGTAAGCTATAGAACCTATTAAATTCAATTCACCAAAAGACGAAATACTTTTTAAAAATTTTTCCGTATTTTTATCTTCCTCAAAATATTCCGTAAGAAACGTTTCCGGATAAACGATAACAGATAAATTTTTATCCTTAAAAAATTTTATATCTTTGCTAAACGAGGCTAAAAATTTTTCATTGTATTTTCTGTCCCATTTTCTATATTGGTTAACATTAGGCTGAACAATTCCTACGGACAATTCATTTCCGTAATCGGCAGGATATTCCTGTACTTTTATATAACCGTAAACATATACCGCTGCAAAAACCATTATCGCAATAAAAAGATATTTTGCTTCATTAATTTTTTTCAGCCAATAGAATAAGAGGAAATTTATAAAAACAATAAAAAAAGATATTCCCGAAACACCGAGAATATCAGCAATCTGAATAAAGTTTTTAAATTGTGATTGGCTGTAGCCTAAATAGTTCCAGCCGAACCCTGTTGAAAGGTAAGTTCTGACAAATTCCAATGCAACCCACAAAAACGCTGCAAAAAAACTTATCATAACCGGCTTAGCGTCTTTTTTTAAATAGTTTACAAAAATTGCCCAAACGGCAAAAAACAGAGATAAATAACACCATAAAAGAAATGCAACTACTCCTGCCTGCAAAGTATCGGTATTGAACTTTATAAAAGGAAACATCCAGTACAGTGACACTGTCCAAAAAGAAAAACCAAACAGAAAACCGTACAATAAAGACTTTTTTAAATCATTGGAAAACAGGACATAAATTATCGGAATAAAAGCGAAAAAAGCAAGATAAAAAAAATCAAATTTCGGAAATGAAAGCGCCAACAATATACCCGAAAAAATTGATAAAGATAAAAATTTTAATTGTTTCATTAAAATCCTTAAAAATGCTTTGCCTTTTTTTATTTATTGTACATTATACATTGTACATTGTTGTTTTAAGCTCCGCAGCATTTTTTATACTTTTTCCCGCTGCCGCAAGGACAAGGATCATTTCTTCCTATCTTTTTTATATCTTTTGGATTGATATATTTTTTGTCATTATTTTTGTTGTTATCTTTACCGTCGGACGTAACTACCGCATCGGCATTTGTATTTTGATTTTTTATCGGTATGGGACGGGCGGTAACATTTACCTGAACTTTAAACACATATTCAATTGTAGCTTCTCTGATTCTCTTCATCATACCGTCGAAAAGTATAAAAGACTCTTTTTGATATTCTATTTTAGGATCTTTCTGTGCATAAGCTCTGTAACCGATACCTTTCTTCAACTGATCAAGTTCATACAAATTATCTTTCCAAGCAACATCTATCATCTGCAGCATAACCATTCTTTCAATATGCTTCAAAAGAGGTTCGCCTATTTCTTCATTTCTCTTGTTGTATGCCTCATGTATTTTATCAAGCAAAATATTTTTCAATGCTTCTCTTGTAAGATAACTTATTTCATCGGCATTTTTCATTTCAAAATTGATACCGAAACTTCTCATCATCCAAGCATGGAAGTTTGCCCACTCCCATTGTTCGGGATAAGTTTTTTCCGGAGCCCAATTTTCTATTTTTTCCTCGACGGATTCAAGAATCATATCTTGTATTGTTGTAGAGACGTCTTCGCCCTCAAGTATTTCATTTCTCAGACGGTATATAGCTTCTCTCTGCTTATTCATAACATTATCGTAGTCAATAAGCTGTTTTCTAATATCAAAGTTCATTCCTTCTACTTTTCTTTGAGCACTTTCAACTGCTTTAGATATCCAAGGATGCTGAATGTCGTCTCCCTCTTTGAGCCCGAGTTTCTGCATAAGCACGGACATTCTGTCGGAACCGAAAAGTCTCATCAATTCATCCTGCATGGAAAGATAAAATCTTGATGCACCGGGATCACCTTGACGTCCTGCACGACCTCTAAGCTGATTATCAATTCTTCTGGACTCGTGTCTTTCAGTTCCGATAATATAAAGCCCCCCGGCATCTCTAACGATTTTTCCGTTTTCTTCGTCGCCTGCACCAAGTACAATATCCGTACCTCTTCCCGCCATGTTGGTAGCTATTGTTACGGCACCTTTTGCGCCTGCATTGGCAATAATCTGAGCTTCAAGCTCGTGATATTTTGCATTTAAAACATTGTGTGGAATACCTTTCTTTCTTAAAATATCCGAAATCAATTCCGATTTCTCAATAGACCTTGTTCCGACTAAAACAGGCTGACCTTTTCTCCAACACTGCTCAATATCTTCCACAATTGCATTGTATTTCTCTCTTTCTGTCCTGTAAATTACATCGGGATAGTCTTTTCTTATCATGGGATTATTTGTAGGAACTTCAACAACATCAAGTTTGTATATCTCCCAAAATTCGCCTGCTTCCGTAAGGGCGGTACCTGTCATACCTGCAATTTTGTTGTACATTCTGAAAAAATTCTGGAAAGTAATTGTTGCAAGAGTTTGATTCTCCTGCTCAATTTTTAAATTTTCTTTTGCTTCTATTGCCTGATGGAGACCGTCGGACCATCTTCTTCCGGGCATAAGACGTCCGGTAAATTCGTCAACAATAATAACCTCTCCGTCTTTAACAACATAAGCAACATCTCTTTTATAAAGTTCATGCGCACGAATAGCCTGTGTGATATGGTGTACCCATTCGGACTGCATATCTTCGTAAATATTTTTTACACCTAAAAATTTTTCGGCTTTCTGTACACCCTGTTCGGTAAGAACTACTGTATGATTCTTTTCGTCAACGAGATAATCATACCCTTTCGACAAATCTATACCTTCATATTTTGCTTTTATTTCTTCGGACTCCGTAATGTGTCTGCCTTTGAGCATAGGAACAATTCTGTTTGCAACATAATATTTATCAGTAGATTGTTCGCCTGCTCCGGAAATGATTAACGGTGTTCTTGCTTCATCAATTAAAATTGAATCGACCTCATCGACGATGGCATAATTTAAAGGTCTTAAAACACGCTGTTCTTTCGTAACAACCATATTATCTCTAAGATAATCGAAACCGAGTTCGTTGTTCGTCACATAAGTTATATCGCAGTTATAAGCATTTTTTCTTTCTTCGTTTGATGTATCATGGCAAATATTTCCTACGGTAAGACCAAGAGCATTGTAAACGGGTTCCATCCACTCTTTATCTCTTTTTGCCAAATAGTCGTTGACCGTAACAACATGAACACCTTTGCCTTCCAAAGCATTAAGATATACCGCAAGAGTAGCGACGAGAGTTTTTCCTTCACCGGTTTTCATTTCGGCAATTTTACCCTGATGTAAAATATATCCGCCTATCATCTGCACGTCGAAATGTCTTAAACCTATGGTTCTTTTGGATGCTTCTCTCACACAGGCAAAAGCTTCCGGCAAAATGCTGTCAAGTTTTTCGCCTTTGGCAAGCCTGTTTTTAAATTCCAAAGTCTTATTTTTCAGTTCTTCATCGGAAAGTTTCTGAATTTCAGGTTCCAAAGAATTGATTTTTTCTACTACAGGTCTGATTTTTTTGATATCTCTTTCATTTTGCGATCCGAATATCGCACCCAATATTTCTTTTAACATTTCCTTTTTCCTTTTTTATATTGATAATATTTGAAATATTTTACTTTATTTGGATAGAATTTTCAACAAATTTTCAACTAAACAACAAAACGCATAAAACGACAGCTGCATAAAACAGACTTTGAAAAGATTTTTGAATGATAAAAAAATAATAATAAAAGCTTATCAATAAATGTGACAACTCAAGAAAAAACGCAAAATATCAATGCATTTTTTGACAAGACCTTAAGATTTGAGACAAGAATGAAGAAACGCAAACCCGAAGTGTATGTAGTGTAATACTCGAGGGTTTGCGTTTCAATATTATTGTCCAAATATTAAGGTCGTTATAATTGACAATAGAGATTAACCATCTCTATTGCTGTAAGTGCAGCATCTGCACCCTTATTCCCGGCTTTAGTTCCCGCCCTCTCAATCGCCTGTTCAATAGAATCGGTCGTCAATACGCCGAAAGATACAGGTACTTTGCTTGACAAGCTTACTGCAGCAACACCTTTGGAAACTTCAGAAGAAACATAATCAAAGTGCGGCGTTGCACCTCTGATAACGCAGCCTAAACAGATAACGGCATCATATTTTTCTGAATCTGCCAATTTTTTTGCTACGGCAGGAATCTCAAATGCACCCGGAACCCAAACGGTTGTGATATCGTCCTCGCTTGTTCCATGCCTTTTTAAAATATCCGTTGCTCCCGATATAAGTTTATTTGTAATAAACTCATTGAATCTTGATACGACAATTGCAAACTTCTTACCGTCTGATTTTAAAACACCCTCTATTGTTTTCATTTTTCCCCCTTAAAAAGCCAAAGGTTTTAAGCTCAAATGAGCTTAAGTTTATGTCCCATTTTTTCTTTTTTGGTTTTCAAATATCTTTTATTTACATCGTTAGGTTTTATTTCTATAGGAACTCTTTTTGTTATTTTCAAACCGTATCCGTCAAGCCCGATAATTTTTTTAGGATTGTTTGTCATAAGTCTGATACTTGATATTCCAAGCTCGCACAAAATTTGAGCACCTATTCCGTAATCTCTCAAATCCGGAGCAAAACCTAATGCTACATTTGCTTCGACGGTATCAAGTCCCTGCTCCTGCAATTTATATGCCTTAAGCTTATTTGCAAGTCCTATACCTCTGCCCTCTTGATGCATATAGAGAACTACTCCAGTTCCTTCCTTTTCTATCATCATAAGAGCTTTCTCCAGCTGCTCGCCGCAATCACACTTTAATGAATGAAAAATATCTCCGGTTTCACATGAAGAATGAACCCTTACCAAAACATTCTTTTTGCCTTTAACTTCGCCTTTAATTATTGCAAGATGATTTTCTTTAGTAATCATATCTTCAAACAAAGAAAGTTTGAATAGACCAAATTGCGTCGGAAAATTAACGGTAACTACTTCTTTTATAAGCTTTTCCGTTTCTCTTCTGTATTTTATTAAATCCTGTACGGTAATTATTTTAAGTTTATGTTTTTTTGCAAAAGGGAAAAGATCCTTTAATCTTGCCATAGTGCCGTCTTCCTTCATTATTTCGCATATAACGGCACTCTTATCAAGCCCTGCAAGCATAGCCAAATCAACGGATGCTTCAGTATGTCCTGCACGAACTAAAACACCTCCGTCTCTGTATCTCAACGGGAAAATATGTCCCGGACTTACGAAATCGTCGGCAACAGATTTTTTATCGGCTAAAGCCTTAATTGTTTTTGCTCTGTCAAAAGCGGATATTCCGGTTGTTGTTCCCTTTTTATAGTCGACAGATTCCGTAAAAGAACAAGAGATATTATTGGTAAGCATTCCGTGCTTTCTTTCCATAACGTCTATTTCTATTCTGTCAAGCGTTTCTCCGTTTACCGGAGCACAGACAAGACCTCTGCCGTATTTTGTCATAAAATTTATTATCTGAGGAGTTACTTTTTCCGCAGCACAGACCAAATCTCCCTCATTTTCTCTCGACGGATCATCTACAACTATTACCATCTTTCCTTTTTTAATATCCTTTACTGCATCCTGTATTGATGAAAAATTATTATTTTTCATTTCCTATTTTCCTCCAATATTCTAATCATCTAATCTTCCATTCTTCTAAAGGAAGCCGTTGGCTTTCAACAAGTCCATTGTTATTTCCTTTTTTTCATCTTTCTTGTTAAATAATTTTTCCACATATTTTGCAAAAACATCTATTTCTATATTCACAATATTCCCGATTTTATGAGTATGAAATATTGTTTTATTGAAAGTTTCGGGTATCATTGTAACTGAAAATTTTGTATCGGATAATTCGGCAACCGTTAAACTGATACCATCTATGGCAACAAACCCCTTTTTTACGACATATTTTTTTATTTCTTCATTCACTGCAAAAGAAATAAAATAAAAATTACCGTCCTTTTTTATATCAATAATTTCCGTTGATGTATCGATATGTCCCGAAACTATATGTCCCCCGAGACGAGATTGCAATGTTAATGCTCTTTCCAAATTTACAACCGAATTTTTCTTTAGTAATGAAATATTTGTTATATCACTTGTCGTCGGACTATAGTCAAAACTAAGAATTTTATTTTTTATTTCCGTTACGGTTAAACAGACACCGTTAACGGCAACGCTGTCTCCTGTTTTAACATCGGTTAAAACAGTTTCTATTTCTATCCGTGAATTCGTAATATTTATTACTTTTCCTATATCTTCAACTATTCCCGTGAACACAATTACTCCAATTTATAATTAACAGCAACGACAAACTTGTATCCCGCATCAAGTGCGGGATAACAAAAAATTAAGCTAAATTATTTTCTCTTAGCAAAAATGGCGACATCTGTATCAAATTTCTTTACTTCAATTTTATTAAATTTTAAAGAATCTTTTATCTTCTTCACGCCGTATCCTTCGACGAAAGTTTTGGCAGTTCTGCCTCCTACAATTATCGGGGCAATAAATAAAACAATTTCGTCAACCTTACCCGTTTTTAATACGGAAGCATTTATTTCTCCGCCGCCCTCGACAAGAATTTTTTTTATTGCCATCTTGTTAAGCTTTTCTATTACTACACTAAAATCTTTTTTTGCCTGTTTAAAATCCAATGCCGTCAATCGTATGCAATCTTTTTTGAAATATGCAGGAATTTTTTTTATTTTCTTATCGTATAAAATTATAGTCGGTATCGTTCCGTCCAAAACATTATATTTTGCCGGAATTTTCAATTTTTCATCTAAAATCACTCTTACCGGATTTTTTCCGTATCCGTGTGACGACAACATCGGGTTATCTTTTAAAACTGTATTTGTTCCGACGAGTATTGCATCAAAATTTGTTCTCAATTTATGAACAAATTTTCTTGATTTATCATTTGATATCCATTTTGAATCACCTGTTTCCGTTGCAATTTTACCGTCTAAAGAAACAGCTGATTTTACAAGAATATAAGGTTTAGTGTTTTTAATGTTATCAATATATTCTTTATTCAATTTTAATGCTTCTTTTTCCAAAATGCCGTTTATTACTTTTATGCCTGCATCTTTTAATTTTTTGAAACTTTTTCCGCCTGTCAATTTGTTGGGATCTTTCATTGCACATACTACGGTTTTTATTTTAGATTTTATTATTAAATCTACGCATGGCGGACATTTACCCCAATTGTTACAAGGTTCCAAATTTACGTACAATGTTGAACCTGCAATATCTTTTTTATTTGCGGAATTTATTGCCTCTGCTTCAGCATGTGCCGCACCGAAATATTTATGATAACCTTTTGATATTATTTTCCCGTCTTTAACAAGTATCGCCCCTACTAAAGGATTAGGAAAAACAAAACCATCTCCTTTTTTGGCTAAAGACAACACCAACTGCATATATTGTTTGTGGTTGATATTTTTTTTCATAAAAATAAAAAACTCCGAAAAAATATAAATTCTTTCGGGCAAACAAAAATTAAAACAAATCTTTGATTTCTTCTCTCATCCGGACTGCACGAAACAACATTTCGTTCACCGTCGGCATCCGATTCCCACGGATTCATTTCACTTACTTCATTCAGTGAAGTCGCAGGCTTAGCTCTTTTTGAGCATCACTGCCGGTAAGGAATTGCACCTTCCCCGAAGAATATGTTATTATTGTACAAAAATTTTATAAAAAAAACAACAAAAAATTGTCAAAGACAACTTTAGCTTATAAGCTTATAAGCTGATAAGGTGATAAGCTGAAAAGTTTAAACAACAAACTACAACGGCAAAGACACTGGATTGCTACGCTCGACGTAGTCTCGCTCGCAATGACTGACTTTTTGAATAAACCAACAAATGCAGGACACAGAAAAAACTGCAATTCAAAAAACGCAAAATATCAATGCGTTTTTTGAGCGACGAAATATTTTGAATTTTATTTAAGAAGACCAACAAATGTAAGAACACAGAAAAGGCGACTAGAAAGATTTTAGGCGAAACGAAGAAACGCAAGAACGAAGTGTATGTCTTATAATACTCGAGTTCTTGCGTTTCAAAGTTGTAGCCAAAATATTTCGGTCGCAATAAAGTCTCATCCTCGAGGGTGATATTTACTATGCTGTTCCTTTAGCCGTTCCTGGCTTATATGTGTATAAATTTGAGTCGTTGAAATTGAACTGTGTCCGAGCATTTCCTGCACAACCCTGATGTCCGCTCCGCCGGTAAGTAAATGAGTTGCGAAAGAGTGACGTAACGTATGAGGAGATATTTTTTTGGTAATACCTGCATTTATTGCCGTCTGTTTCAGTTGTCTCCAAAATTCTATTCTTGAAATAGGTTTTTTAAGACGGGTAAGAAATAAAAAATCGGATTTTGCTCCGGGCCTTATTCTTAAATATCTTTTTATGTAACTTTGCGCTTTGCTTCCGAACACAACAAGTCTTTCCTTGCTGCCTTTACCGAAAACTTTTACATAACATTCGTCAATATTTATATCGGACAATTTAATACTTATAAGTTCCGAAACTCTTAAACCTGTCGCATAAAGAAGTTCCAACATAGCTCTGTTTCTTACGGACAAATCATCTATACCGGAAACGGAATTCAAAAGCTTTGTAACTTCATCTACCGAAAGCATATCAGGTAAAATAACGGGAGTTTTGGGAGAAGCCAAATATATTGTAGGATCTGTCTTAATATAATCTTCCGAAATTAAAAATTTATAGAACTGACGTATGGATTCCACCATTCTGTAAATACTGGCTGCTTTGAAATTTAAATCATCTTTAAGATACCAGAGAAAATCCGAAATTTCATTATGGGTTATTTTATCATAAGTAACTTTTTTATTATCGAGAAACGATAAATACGTTTTGAGG
Organism: uncultured Endomicrobiia bacterium; assembly: GCA_905234925.1. GTDB lineage: Bacteria > Elusimicrobiota > Endomicrobiia > Endomicrobiales > Endomicrobiaceae > Ruminimicrobiellum. The sequence goes on along the minus strand of CAJOJJ010000007.1, from coordinate 8,542 downwards.
TCTGTTCTATACGCAGAAGCCGTATTTTTAGAAAGACCTTTTTCGATTAATATGAAGTTGATGAATGAATCCAAGTATTCCACTTTGATTAATGTATAATGTACAATGTACAATAAAACGACGAAACAACAATTTACAATTTATAATTTATAATTAACGGCAACTGCAAGATTGCTTCGTCGCAACGTCATTGCTCCTCGCAATGACGGTCAAGGCCGTTTCCATACATCCATACCTCTATCCCTCTATACCTCTAAAGAATGAATTATACAATAATTCATTCTTTACTGTCGTAAACGGACCGTGACCGGGAAAAATCTTTGTTTCTTTAGGTAATTTTTTTATTTTATGCAGAGAAGAAATAATCTCGTCATAATCACCGCCGAACAAATCGGTTCTGCCTATTGAACCGCAAAAAACGGTATCTCCGGCAAAAAGCATATCATCAATTAAAATACAGACCGAACCTTTACTGTGTCCCGGAGTATGAATAACGGAATATTTGCAGAAAGACGTTTCTTTATTTTCATCTTTATCAAAAATTATTTCGGGTTTATTTACCGTTATAGGTTCGCCCGTCATTACGGAACAATTAAGCTCTGCAGTCTCGAGCATATTTAAATCTTGGCAGTGTATTGCTAAAGGAATATTAAATTTTTTTCTTATTATATCATCTGAAAAAATATGATCAAAATGTCCGTGCGTATTTATGAGAAGTTCAGGTTTCAAGTTCAATTCTTCTATTTTATTTATTACTTTACCGCCGCTACAGCCCGGGTCAATTACAACAGACTTTTTTGTAATATCATCATAAACAAAAAAGCAATTGACTGCAAAATCTCCCGATACGATAGAATCAAATTTAATCATTTTATTATTTTTCCGAGAAAAGATCTCTGTGTTTATAGATATAGCTGATTCCGGAATAAAGCGTAAGAATTGTTGTTATCATCATCAGCCAAAAAGGTGCTTTTAAAAGAATTAAACCGAAAATTTTCTGAACTTTTGTCCCGTCAGCCAAATCATACGGTGTAAGAGAATAAAATTTTATAAGAGAAGAATTTACAACCAAAATAACAAGAATCGTTATTATTGCTATCATTTGGGAAGTAGTCTTAACTTTTCCCGATATACTGGCAGGAATAATAACATTTTTGGAAGCTGCTATCGAACGCAAACCGGTAATAATAAATTCTCTGGAAATTATACAGATTACCATCCATGCAGGAATATTTAAAATATAAATTGAAATAAATGAAATAAATGCCGAAGCCACAAGAAGTTTATCTGCAAGAGGATCCAAAAATATACCGAACGTAGTAACTATATTGTGTTTCCTTGCAATTTTACCGTCAAAAAAATCGGTAATTGATGCCGCAATAAAAACCAGTAATGCAAATAAATTTGTCCAAAAAGTATCTACCGTCATAAGAACTATAAAAACCGGCACCAACAAAACTCTAAGCATTGTTAATTTGTTTGCTAAATTCATATTATATAACCTCATTAACAAAATATTACTTATATTAAAATTATATTGTCAAAAAATTTAATTATTGTACAATACTAAGCTGATAAGCTGAGTAGGACACTTTGTGTCCTCAGCTGAGAAGCTGAGTTGCACGCTCCGCGTACAGATCGTAATTTTTATAACCTTTAATCGTAACTTTTGTAAAATTCCCAAGACGTATATTTTCTTTTTTATTTATAATGACGGCGGTATCTATCTCCGGTGCCTGAAAATATGCTCTTGCAAAAATTTTATTCCCGTAAACATATTCCGGAAGTATTTCAAATGTTTTTCCTATTTTTAAAGAATTATTTTTCAAAATGTTCTTAAACTGTTCTTCGGCAAGAATTTCTTTTCGTTTTTCAATAACTTCCCGAGAAATTTTATTTTTCATTTTATAAGACGGGGCAAGTTCCTGATCCGAATAGCCGAATATTCCTATATGCTCAAAATAATTTTCTTTAACAAACGAAACCATCTCATTAAAATCATGCCCGGTTTCACCGGGAAAGCCCGTTATCAACGATGTTCTTAAAATTATTTCAGGATACTTTGTTTTAATATACTCAATAATTTTTCTTGTATTCAAAGGACGTTTCATATTTTTTAAAACATTTTTTGATATATGCTGTATGGGAATATCAATATAATTGCAAATATTTTCATTTTCATAAATCGTATCAAGAAGTTCTTTGTTTATCGTCGAGGGATACGCATATAAAAGCCTTATCCATTTTAAGTCTTTTATTTCGGAAAGTTTTCTTAAAAGCTTTGCCAAAGAAAGTTCTCCGTAAATATCAAGCCCGTAAGACGTAGTTTCTTGTGCTATAATATTAAGCTCTCGAATTCCTGCAGCAGCCAAAGCTTTTGCTTCGTCGGTAACGGACTTAATCGTTCTGCTGACAAGATTTCCTCTCAATTTCGGTATAATACAGTAACTGCATCTGTGCGTGCAGCCTTCCGAAATTTTAATATATGTTGATGACGACGTGCCGGATAAAACTCTTGTTTTAAAATTTTGCACACCTCCGGCACAACTCGTATTTGCAAAAAATCTTTTTTTCTTAATCAAATCCACAATGCCGTAATAATTACCCGTACCGACGTAACCGTCAATAAACGGATATTTATCCATCATTTTATCCTGCAGAAGCTGCGAAAGACACCCGGAAACAAAAATTTTCAAATCGGGATTTTTTTCTTTCAGTTCTCCGGCATAATTTATCTGATTATGCGATTCTTCCTGAGCATCCTGTATAAAAGAACAAGTATGAATTATTATGTTATCAGTCTCTTTTAAATTATCCGTAATTTCAAAGCCGTTCTTTATAAATAATCCTGCAACCGTCTCGGATTCCACGGTATTTTTGGAACAGCCTAAAGTAATAATGGAAACTCTGTTTTTTTTCAAAGTTAATCTCTTTTAAACTCCATCGTTCTGACTTTACTTTCGCCCTCGGAAACATCAAAAAATTTATCGTTAAAATAAACTTCTACACCCTCCGTATCTCCAACTTTTAAAGAAAATCTGTTTTTGGCTTTGGATGTGTAATGATGACCTTTTTGCAAAATACCTTCGAAAGACGTGCGGTTATCCGACTGCAGTTTTATCCAAGTATTATGTTTAGCATTTATCTGCAACGTAATATCTTTCACAACGGGCTGCACCTTTGAATCAACCTCAGCCTTAGGCTGCTCCTGCCGACGTTCTTCAACGGCAGAAACAGATTCTTCAGAGACATTTTCCTCCTGCAAAGTTTCATCTTCCATCTCGTCAAGGTTGGACTCAAAAGTCTGTTGAGAAACTGCCATATTCTGCATATATCCGTCAATCTCATCGGCATCCGGTATTGCAGTATTTATATTATTGACTATTTTTACAATGACAAAAACAACAAGCAAGACTGCCAAACATATTAAACTTACCGCTATGGTTCTCTTATATTTTTTATAGAACTTAAGTATTTTCTCGTTTAAACTGTCTTTTTTGTTAAGTTTTAAATATTCCTGATACTTTTCTATTTTTACCTGTTCATAAATATTTATCATTTCTTCGGCATCAAGATGTAAATATTTCGAATAAGTTTTCAAAAAGTTTTTGTAATAAAGTTCTGCAGGAAAAGCGGCAACATCATCATGCTCTATAGCTTCAAGATATTCCGTTTTTATCTTTGTTTCTTTGTGAACTCTATCCAATGTTAAATTTTTTGAAAGTCGTTCATGTTGTACAATTGCTCCGGGACCGTTCATATTTTTCCTCTGTATATTATAATTCTATAACTTCGACATTTTTAGGCGCTGAAAATTTAAAAACATCGTTTGAAAAATTATTATTTATTTTATAATTTTTTATTTCTATATCGACTTTAAAATTACCGTTATTAAAAGAACTCGCCGAAACGAGACTGTTTGCTTTATTTATTGTAATACGCATACTCCATTTTTCTTTTTTGTCTTTCGGTATTATCAAAAAAGAATAGTCGACATTAGTTTCATTTTGAAGTTCTATATCATAATCTTTTTTTAACAATTTAAAATTTTTGGAAAACTTAAAAACAGAAGTCAGCATAACATCATTTTCAACGACATTTTTCCACTTTTCAACTATTGCCTGCTTATTGGCAGGAACATAAGTGGTTATAGTTTTTCCGTCGATATAAACATATTGTCTTTCGGGACTAAGCTGAATCAAATTTATGTAATCCTGCTTTTTATGTTTAAAAATTCCTTCCGTTTTAGTCTTCTCATTCGTAGAAAAATAAGTTACGGTTTGAGAATAATTTGCCTGCATATCTTTAACGGAAGAATTTTTCTTTTCTATGTTCGACAATATCATATCAATATTGTCATCTCCAAAAGAGCAATCCGCAAAAACAAAAAACGTTATCAATACCGTCAAAAAGATTAAAATATTTTTACGCATTTATTCTTAAATAGTCCTCAATTAAATTATAGTTTATTTCCCACCTGTTCGTTCCTTCAGGTTTATGGATAAAGCCTCTCATTTCAAGAACACTTAAAATATTTGTGGCTCTTGCCGAACCGCCGAATTGTGCCTTTAATAAATCCTGAGAAACTCTTCTTCTTTCAAGAACAAGTCTCAAGGCAGGAATAAGATCCTTTTCCGCTTTATCGGCAGCCGTAGCAGCTGCATTCTGACTTACTTCATTGACTAACGGCTCATAATATTTGGGAAAATCCTGATCTGAAATAAATTTAACTATTTGTTCAATTTCTTTTGTGGAAACAAATGCTCCCTGAAGACGTACCGGGCGAGGTTCCGAAGGAGGAAGAAGCAGCATATCTCCTTTTCCGATTAAATTTTCTGCTCCTACCGAATCCAAAATAACTTTAGAATCTATCGCAGATGTGGTTTGGAACGACATTCTTGCCGGGAAGTTTGCTTTAATAGTTCCGGTAATAACATTTATCGACGGTCTCTGCGTAGCAAGTACCAAATGTATCCCTACGGCTCTTGCCATCTGTGCAAGCCTTTGAATGGAATCTTCTATTTCTTTTGAAGCAACCATCATCAAATCGGCAAGCTCGTCTATAATTACAACTATAAAATAATCTTTTTCTTTTCCCTGTTCTGCCATTTTGGCATTATATTCACCGATATTTCTTACCATTACACTTGCATATTTGTCGTATCTCTGCTCCATAACGGTTACAAGCTTTTTCAGCGCTGCGGATGCTTCATTGGCTCTTGTAATAACTGTGGCGTCTTCGGCAATACAGCACGGATTATACAAGTGAGGAATATCTTTATAAGCCGTCATTTCCACTCTTTTCGGATCAACAAGAATAAACTTCACTTCGTCGGGACGAGCTTTAAACAAAATGGATAAAATTATATTGTGAACACCGACGCTTTTTCCAGAACCTGTCGAACCTGCAATAAGCAAATGAGGCATTTTTGCAAGATCCGAAATATATCCCTTACCGTCTGTAGTAGTTCCGACAGCGAGTGCCAATAACGACTTCGAATTATGAAATTCTTCGGTATCAAGAATATCTTTCAAACTTACAAGAGAAGCTTTAGGATTTGGAATTTCTATGCCTACTGCCGATTTTTCAGGGATAGGTTCTATCCTTATTGCAGCCGATTTCATAGCCAAAGAAATATTATCCGATATATTCATTACCGACTGAATTTTTACGCCGGGTGCAAGAATAATATCGTACCTTGTAATAACGGGACCAGGGATAATATCCTTTACCACAGCTTTTATTCTAAAATCTTCCAATGTTTTCTTTAGTCTCTCGGCTCTGTCCTGTAATTCGTCTTCATTAAGCTGATCATTTAATCCGCCGTCTCTTAAAAGACTAACCGGAGGCAAAACATATTTAAAACCTGATGTGTCTATTTTTTCAAAATTCCGATTGGAAGAAATTTCTTTTATTTCTCCTGCTTCTTCAGCTTCCGCAGAAGCTTCACTGTGTTCATTTCTATCATTTCTTTCTTCTTCTGTTGAGTGCAACTCTTCCCGTCTTTTCCTTTCCTCTTCTTTTTCTCGGGCTTGTCTTACTTGTTCTTTAACAAAATCTTTATCTTCTTCTTTTTCCTGTTTACTGTCGATAATTCTCGGCTTTTCGCCGATACCGAAAGGCTCTTCGTCCTGCTTAACTTTTTTCTCTTCTTTCAAACTTCTGTTGTTTATTATTGTGGCTTTTTCCTGTTTTTGAGTTTTTCTGTATTCATACCACTGTTTTATATCGTCGATAATGCCCTTAATGAAACTTTTTATCAAACCCAACAGCGAAATTCTGAAAAAATACGATAAAACAAATATCAAAGCAATAAATACAGCAGCTATCGAAAAATTACCGAAGAAATCATCAAATAAATTCGCAAAAACGTTCCCTATCCATCCTCCGGCAATCCGTATATCAAAAGAGTCTTTTATAAAGGAACATAATATTGAACCGAGTGCAACCGAAGTTAAGGCAAGCACCGTATCAATTCTGTTCCTTAATATCGTTGATGTTACGCAATAAATCGTTCCGAACCAAAACAAAATAAACGGCACCATATATGCTGCCGTGCCGAAAATCTGAAGTAAAAGATTAGATACCGCCTGCCCTGCCTTACCTGCATTGTCTGCAGATATAAAAGAATATGCAACAAAAAAAGCCGCAGCGCAAAACAGAATACCGATTAAAATTCTTTTACCCTTATTTTCTTCTTTATTTTGTTTGCTTTTTGCTTTTTTGATTTTATTTTTATTTTTCGTATTTGCCATAATCAGATTATTATACAAAAAAAATTGTTTAAGAGCAATTTTTTTTAGCTTAAGGGGTAATGCGGTGAAAAAACGAATGGATGGACTGCATTTTTTTCGGTTTCAACTACATAACATTTTACGGGTTTGTCAGGATAAATGTCTTTTATAACTGAGAGATAATTATCAAGCTGTTTTTGTATATATTCTTTATCATATATTGAAGTTTTGTAGTCAACTATATCAATTTCATTTTCTTTTATAACAAGTTTATCCAGCCTTACGGTATTACCGTATCCGTCAACAAATTCTTTCTCATTATAAATTTTATTTTCCTTATTAAAAAATTCAGCTATATCGTTATTAGATAACAAATTATTTAAAGTTTTCTTTAATTCAAAAGCATCTTGATCGGGATAAACAAGTTTTGTTTCTTTAACCGCATTATCCGTAACTTCTTCAATGGAATTTTTATCAAAACTCTCTATCAAAGATAAAGCATAATGTACGATAAGCCCTTTAAGAAGAATATCTTTGTTTTTTCCTCCGTAAATTTCTACGGCGCTGTCGCATATCAACTCCGTAATATCATCAGGCTGCGTAGCAACTATTTGCATATCTTCCGATTTTTTTTCTTCATTTTTTATAATATCATAAATTTGTTTATTTCCCAAAATTCGCTTTTCTTCCGGAATAAAAACATCAATAAAACTTCTCTTTTCATCTTTAATATCGGACTGTGAAGTTATAAGCCCGTAAAACTCGTAAACAGCCCTTGTGGATGCAACATATAAAATGTTAAGCTCGTCGGATAGACTCTTAAAATATTTTTTATAGTAAATATCATTCAGCTTATCGGAATAATCCGTCAGCTTCTGATCAATTTTGACAAAAGAAATTTTACCGTCGTTTTCTATAAGAAAAGGACTTTCTGCTTTTATGCCGCCTATGGAAAAGTACGGCATTATTACCACATTAAACTGAAGACCTTTCGCTTTATGAATACTCATTATTTTTACGGCATTTTCCGACGGAACTTTTATAAAAAATTTTTCATTTTTCTTATTTACTTCATCATCGGTAAAATAATCTATAAAATTCTGAAGTCCCTGCTGTTTGGTTTCAAAATCGCTTATCAACTCCAGAAATCTCAGTACTATACTGCCGTCTTTCGGGAAATTTTCCAAAACTTTAAACTTGGCAATTACGGCAACGGTCAGCTCATACACTGCAATAAAACCCGTAGATTTAAAAAATTCTTCGACATAATCTTTCCAAATTTGGGGATAAGTTTTTCTGAATTTTATGTAAAGAATATTTTTTCCTCTGCTTTCAAAAGAATTTTTGCATAAAAAATCTAAAATTTCCTGCTTATCCAATTTGGTTTCTTTTAAAAATATTTCGCTTGTTATAAACGACGCAAAAGATATATTATCCATTGGAAAATTCAAAAATTGAAGTATTGAAAAAAGTTCCTTTACAATATCGGAATTTATAATATTCAACGTTTTAAAAGATTCTATGTTTATATTTTTTTCAAGCAGCCATTTGCCTATTTTTTCAACATCTTTATTTACACGGCACAGTATGGTAATATCTTTGTAGGAAAATCTTTTTGTAAGTTCTTCTATTTTTTGATAAAGATACTCTTTTATTTTATCTTCGACGATATCTTTGTCGGCATTGGAATATTCACAGCGTGAAATTTCCACATAACCTTTATTTTTTTTATTTTCGGAAACTTCCTGTGCAGACGTTTTAAAAACATTCGTAAGTTCTTCACAATATTTATCGGCATTTTTTATTC
>CAJOJJ010000006.1:29055-35359 GCA_905234925.1 uncultured Endomicrobiia bacterium | reverse complement strand
TTGTCCGTATGCTCCCTCCAAAAATACTTTATTTACTCCATATTTCTTATCAAACAGTTCTATGATGTTGCTGATATTTTTCTGTACTTTCGGATGGCTGTGCAAATCCTGTATGTTTATCAATACTCGGTCGGTTCCGCTGTAATGTGCCGATGTTATCTGTCCGAAACTGTATGGAAGAACAAAATTGTTGAATATTTGATTATATTGCGCTGCAGATTGGTTTATTGCTGCAGCACCGGCAACGACAGGGGATATAACGAAAGAAATTAAGAAACAAATGATAACCGTTAGTGATATGATTTTATTCATTATTCTCATATATAAAGTATAACTTCATTAGTAAAAATATTCAAGAATTTTTTGAAAAATTTTTGTAAAAAAATCGCTTAACGATTTTTAGAGTGAAAGTGTTAATGGGTGAATGGTTGTCGGAAAAACGCCACTGGCTTGCCACCAAAAGACAATGTACAATAAACGACGGGACGGCAACGGCGTGACAGCGGAAGGTCAGAGGGTCGGAGGGTCGGAAGATCAGAAGGCGAAAGAGGTGTTTTGTTTAACATAGATTGCGGATCAAGTCCGCAATGACAGACTGATACTGAGAGTTGACGGCGAGATCCCCGACAGAAAATTTCGGGGATGACACAGCTACACGGTGAACGACAATATGGGAACAAGAAAAAGAATTTATAAAGTGTAGAGTTCCTGACCGGCTTGGGAAAGAGTATATTCTCCGATTTGTTCACGAACAAGATTATTTAAAACGGTATCAGTATTAAGTTTTTTACCGATGTCTTCGGCAAGCGTCCTGATATACGTTCCGGAAGAACATTTTACTCTTATTGTAAAAATATCATCATGAAAATCAATTAAATCTATGGAATATATTGTTATCTCTCTCGGTTTACGTTCTATTGTAACGCCTTTTCTGGCAAGTTCGTATAATTTTTTACCGTTTACTTTCAATGCGGAATACATCGGCGGAATTTGAGAAATTTTTCCGACGAAACTTCGGCAGGCATCAATTATCTTTTCTTTTGTTATATGAGAATAATCCGATTGAGAAATGATATTTCCGTCAAGGTCACCGCTGTCGGTTTTAATACCAAGCTTAACTTCGGCAAGATAAACTTTATCCTGTTTCATAAATTTATCCTGCAGTTTTGTGTATTTACCGACGACAATTATCATCAGTCCGCTTGCGGCAGGATCAAGCGTTCCGCAATGCCCTGCTTTCTTGACATTTAATTGTTTTTTAATTTGTTTAACAAGCCCAAAAGATGTAATTCCTTTGGGCTTATTAACTAATAAAAATCCTGAGATATCATTCATTGTTTTTAAGATTGATTTATTTTCATTCATTCAGCTGCATTCTGAGTGTCATTAAATTATTGCGTGTAAATTTTTATATTATTTTTCTATCAAAGTCATTACGGCTTTTATAAATTGCTTAAAATCTTCTAAATCTGTAGTAATTATTTGGTAAACAACATCCCAGTTTATTGTTTGATACGAATGAACAGCAATATTTCTAAAACCAACAGATTTAGCCAAATTATCTGCAAGTGTTTTGTCTATTATTTTTTGTTCCGACAAAGCAACAAAAGTACTTGACATTGTTTTTGGTGTAGAAACAGGATAATCAGCTAAAATATGACTGGCAATATCCACAGAAATTTGAACAGCTCTTTCTATATTAACGGCAATTATATCCTGCACATCAATATCTTGCTCTAAAATTTCTAAATTTTTTGGAGTTTTTTCTTGTATTCGATTTATGCAACGAATCAAAGATTCTATTTTGCTTTTTATTACATCTTTATCCATTTAAGAATCTCCTTATTTTTTCTTCTTGTATTTTTTGATATTTTCTAAAAAAATCTTCGTAAAAAATCAATGCGTTTACATGATACTTCGAAAATAACGAAAAATTATTTTTTACAACTAATCCCTCAGTTATAATTTTATAATTAATTAAACCCTCGTCTTTAGATAAATCAAATATGTCAATTTCTCTTTTACAAAGCATCTCTAAATCTTTTTTCAGTTCAAGAAGAAACATAGGTTGTATAATTTTGCGACTTGCAACTGCAATATCAATATCGCTGTTATCATTGAAACGATTTGTTAAAACAGACCCATAAATAATAACTAAGTCAATAAAATTATAGTTATCAAATTTTTCTTTTAATAAATTAATATATCTTTCTTTATTCATAGTGAAATTATACTTGATTATATAAAATTTTTCAAGGATTAAAAGGTGAAGACGACAAAACAGCAATTTATAATTTATAATGTATAATAAACAGCGGAACGACAATTAGAAATTTAGGTATTTTTATAACATAGATTCCCGATTACGACTTTCGGGAATGACAAACTTTTTAAATAAGTCAAATAATATTCCTTATCGACGAAATATTTTGAGTTTAGACGAAGTAATAGCGAGCCGAAAAATATCATACAAAGATAGATAACGCTCAATAAAAAAATATAATACTCCCAATAAATGTAAGGACTAAAAAAACAGAAAGATTTGTTAGTGAGACGAAGAATTCCCAAGCCGCAGGACGGCAATTTATAATTTACAATTTAGAATTTATAATTAAATGTAAGGACACAGAAAAAACAGCTAAGTTTGCGACGAAATGAAGAAACTCGCAAACGCAGTGTACGTAAGTGTAACGGTACATAAGTTTGCGAGTTTCAATATTGTAGTCCAAAATTTGCTGTTTTTTCGCTATAAATGTAACTTTATTTATATTAGTTAATATTTATCGGGAACTTCGGAAAGAAATACATCTTCATTCTTATCCTCCGGAATAGGTGCTCCCGAAACTTTATGTTTTACCCAATTGCCGATGGAATCGACAATAATGTATGTAACAGGTGTCATAAGCAGTGTAACAAGCAGCGACAAAAGCTGTCCGCCGACGATAACGATAGCCAAAGATCTTCTTACATCGGCACCTTCACCGTTGGAAATCATCATAGGTACCATGGACACAATAAGCGTTAATGTTGTCATCAAAATAGGTCTTAACCTTACTTTGTTTGCTTCAAGTATTGCGTTGGTTCTGCCGTATCCTCTGGCTCTTAACTGGTTGGTGTAATCCGTCTGCAAAATAGCGTTTTTACTGACAACACCGATTAACATAAACATACCGAGCAAGCTGAACATATTTAATGTTTGTCCCGTTATCATTAAAGCAAACAATGCAAAAGGTATGGTTAAAGGCAAGCTGATAATGATAGCTATAGGATGAGTAAATCTTTCCATTAACGAACAAAGAATTATATACTTAAATACAAATGCCAAAACGAAAGCCAGCATAAAAGACACGAACATTTTACCCATTTCTTTTGCCATACCGCTTTGCATAATGGTATATTCCGGATCGGGATTTAAAGAATGGAAAGTATCCTGCATTATCTTAATTGCAGACCTTGTATCAAGCCCGTTCAAGTTTGCTTCAACTCTTACTTCTCTCTGTCTTGCTACTCTGTTAATTTGGCTGGGCCCTAACCCCTCTTCAATATCGGCTATACTGTCAAGACGAATAACGGTATCTTTACCGTCTATTCTGGCAGGTATCATTAAAGCCGAAAGCGACTCTTTTGTATTTCTGTACTGTTCGGCAACTCTTACACGTACTTCATACAGCTCGTCGCCCTCTTTGTATTTGGTTATATCGTCTTCGCCTCCGACCATAGTTCTTAAAGCTGCAGCAACTGCGGTAACGTTAACACCCAAACTGTTGGCTTTATCCCTGTTGATAACTACTCTGTATTCGGGCTTTGCCAAATCTACAGACAAGTCCAAATCTATAAAACGGGAATCTTGTGCAAGTTTATCTTTTACGGCGTTTGCGTAACCGATTAATTTTGTTAAGTCCGGTCCCATTAAACTGAGCTGAACATTTTTGTTACCGTTACCGGCACCCTCGCTTCTTACGAGAACTGCCGTCGTAAGACCGTCGTACTTTTTCATCATTTCTCTGATATTTTTGATATAATCTTTCGTCTTAAGATGATGTCTCTGTTCTCTGTCTTCAAGTTCCACTTCCAAATAACCTTTATTCGTCGGGCTGGAATTTGAAAAAGTGCTGAGTCCGTCGCCGCCTTTACCTGCAACCAACAAAACTCTTTTTATGTAGGGAAGCCTTCTGACATCGGTTTCAATCTGCCCCAAAATATCTTTCATATCGGTATAGCTTGTTCCTTCTTCCGCTTTTACCTGTATCTGTACTTTACCGGAATCTTCCTCAGGAAAAAATTCTCCGCCCATAGTTTTAACCATAGGAAGTATTGCAAATATACCTAAGAAAGCAAGCACTACCATTATAAACTTATGATGTATAGACCAGTTCAAAACGGGAATATAAAGTTTTACCAAATATGCGTTTATGGAACTTACTACTTGGTCGAGCTTATTTTCCCCTTCGGTCTTCTTTAACATTTTTGCACAAAGCATCGGAGTTAAAGTTAAAGCTACTATACCGGAAAATGCAATAGCGAAAACTACCGTCCAACCGTAACTGCTTAAAACTCTTCCTACCATACCGCCCATATATGCAAGAGGTAAAAATATAACAAGAATTGAAAGTGTGGTTGCAATAACGGTAGCCGTAATTTCTTTTGCACCGTCAACAGCAGCATCTACGGGCTTTTTGTTATATTTTTCCATATGTCTGTAAATATTTTCCAGCATAACAATAGCATCGTCGATAACGATACCCACGGCAACCGTTAAACCAAGCAGCGTAATATTATTTAATGTAAAACCGTTTATATTCATAAATATAAACGCACCGATAACCGATATAGGAATGGCAAGGAAGGATATAAATGTTGAACGAAGCGAACCCATAAACACAAGCACCATTATACCTGCCAAAAATGCACCAAGGCACAGATGCTCAATAACTGTATCAACTGAAGCTCTGATGGAACCGCTCTGGTCGGACATTACAACAATGTGCATATCCGCAGGAAGTGTCTGCTCTATGGTTTTAATTTTTTCTTTTACACCGTCGATAACTTTTAATGTATTGGAACCGCTCTGTTTTGTTACTTCCAGCGTAACACAACGCACACCGTCAAGCTGAGTACTCTGTTCTTCGTATTCTCCGCTGTCTTCAACTTCAGCAACATCGGAAAGTTTTATAGGCACGCCGTTTTTGGTAGCAACGAAAATATTTTTAAAATCTTCTACGGACGGCACTCTTCCCAAAATTCTTAAGCTGTAAGAGTTGTGATCCTGTTCCACTTTACCGCCCGGAATTTCAAAATTCTGCTGGGCAAGAGCCGATGTTACGTCGGTAATAGGAATCTGTAAAGAATATAATTTTAACGGATTTATGGTTACATGAACTTCTCTTTCTCTTCCGCCGACGATACTTACCGAACCTACACCGGAAGTATTTTCTATAACTTCTTTAACTTTCTTCTTGGTAAGCTCCGTTAATTCTATAATATCTCTTTGTCCCGTTACAACAACGTTTAAAACTGCCTGTGCATCCATATCCAGTTTTAAAACAACCGACGGATCTGTTCCGTCCGGGAACTTTGATTTTACCTGTTCTATCTTATCTCTTACTTCCTGTATGCCGACATCGGCATTTTTATCCATATCAAACTTAACAAATACGACGGAAACACCTTCCATATTGTAAGAATGAATTTCGTCAACACCGGAAATTTCGTTTACGCCCTCTTCAATATATTTTGAAATTGAAGTTTCTATTTCTTCAGGGCTTGCACCGGCAAGAACCGTCTGAACCATAGTTGCGGGAATATCCATATTCGGATACATACTTACGCCCATACTTCTGTAGCCCATAAGACCGAGAAGTACCAACGATACACTTATCATTATCGTAAGCACCGGCCTGTGTATAAAGAATGCGGCAAAACCGCTGTGCTTTTTTTCTGTATTATTTTCTGCCATATTTCAGCTCCTACTTTTGTATCTCTATCTTGCTGCCGTCTTTAATACCGTAAACAAACTGCAAAACTTCTTCGCCTTCGTCAAGCCCTTCTACCTGCCAGTTATTGTTATTTTTAAATTTAACTTTTATATCTTTTCTGACGGCTGTTTTTCCGTCTTCGGACGGTTCCAAAACGTAATTTACGCCGTTTTCATCCTCATAAATACTGGTTTTCGATAAAGATAAAACATCTTTAACTTCTTTTAAAGAAATATCCACCTGTGCAAACATACCTGATTTCAATAATCCTTTTGAATTATCGGCTTTAAACTCAACCGCAACACTTCTGCTTAAAGAATCTACAACCG
>CAJOJJ010000006.1:0-29028 GCA_905234925.1 uncultured Endomicrobiia bacterium | reverse complement strand
TTCAAAAGTTCTGTCAGGGAAAGCTTCAACAGAAAGTTGTGCGGTCTGACCTTTATAAATTTCATTAACATATCTTTCCGGAACATCAACTTTTATTCTGAGTATCGACTGATTTACTACCAATGCTACAGCCGTCTGTGTGGTAACATTTTCACCGGGGTCAAGATAAATTCTTCCGACTACACCCGTCAAAGTTGACGGAACAACTACAGGTTCATACTTTGCACCTACTTCATCTCTGTCTATTAAAGATACAGTCTGATCTTTCTTAACTTTATCGCCTTCCCTCAAAAGATTCTTCTGCAATTTACCGCTGATTCTCGGGTACAAAACTGCTTCTTCAAGAGCTTTCACATTACCGGAAGTAATCAGCTGATGTTTTAAATCTCTTTTTTGGACTGTTTCCGTTTTAACGATAAAAACATCTTTTGCAACACTGTTCAATACTGCAGTGTTATCTTTTTTAAAGCCTACCTGATATACAATAAAAATAACCACAAGAGCAATAATACCCCAAACAACAGCTGCACCTAAAGTATTTTTTTCCTGTTTTTCCTGCTGTGAATTTTCCTGCCGATTTAAATTTTCATTACTCATAATCTTTTGTCTCCAATCCTACTGCATAATTTAAGTCCGATAAAGCTACATGTGCATCATATACTGCCTGAACATAAGATAAGTTCGAATCGTTCAAGTCCGATATTGCATCATTTAACTCCAACTGACTTATTAATCCGTTTCTATATCTCAACATTTTTGAGTTCAAATTTTCCTGTGCCTGCTCGACAACTCCTTTAGTGGATTCTATTCTCTGTTTTGCCTCCTGCAGGTTAAGCCAAGCAGCTTTTACTTCTATTCTGATGGTTTTCTTTAAATTATCATAGCTTGCCTGAGCGTTTTCGTAATATAATTTTTTCTGTTTTACCTGAGACTTCGTAGAAAAACCTTCAAACAAAGGCAAACTTAATTTTAAACCTGCATTTGCCCCCCAATAATAATGTTTTTCGTCGGGAAGCCCGTCTTTCGTATAACCGTTATATCCGTAGTTTCCGTAAGCCGACAATGTCGGACAGAAATTCGTTTTGGCAAGTTTATAGTTTGTTTCCGCCATATCAACAGCAATTCTTGAAACAATCAATTCAGGTCTGTGTTCGTAAGCGTCGTTATATAACTGTTGAATATCTTTTGTGGCAGGAACAGTCAAATCTTTCTCTGTCCAAGTTAAATATATAGGAAATTCCGGATCTTTATTTAATATCTGTCTCAAATAAAGAGTTGATAAATCAAGATTTTTCTTTGCTTTTAAAACCTGCGGAACAATGTTATCCACTCTAACCTGCTGTGTTAAAACATCCAAATTGCTGGACAAACCTTGTTTATATCTGGCTTTAGTCTCCGCCAAATGTTGTTTAGCTATTTCAATGTACGTTTCCTGCACGTGAACAAGAGCCGATGCATAAATTATCGAATAACAATACCGTGCAACCTGTTTTGCAACGGCAGTCTTAGTATCTTCCAATTGATAATCTGCACTTTTAGACTGAAGTTCAATATATTCTTTAGTTTTTGAAATTTTTCCGCCCGTCCATAAAACCCAATTTGCACTTAGCTGTGCCGTGTAAGTATTGTTAACAGGAGAGGTTTCAACCATTTTATCGTTAGCATTTAATACCTTTGCCCTTAAGAAAGCTCTGTTATAGCCTGCATCAAAAGTAAGATACGGATAGTAAGAAGAATGTGCCTGTTTGGTTGCCTCGTCATAAATTTCTTTCATTTTCGTAGCATTATAAATTTGATAACTGTCCGTTAATGCCATTTGTACTGCCTGCCTGATGGTAATTTTTGTACCTTTACCGCGTTCAATTTCCTCAAAAAGTTTTGCTTTTATGCTGTTTTCAAAGCTGTGTTTTGAAGTGGCAGCCTTTACTTTTGCAGAAGTACTTGTTTTATTTTTTGAAACACTTTTTGTTTTTGATGTTGTTGCCGCACCTGCCGCAAAAGTATTTATACTTAGTGTCATAGCTAACAACATTACTGCTATTTTTTTCATATATTCTCCTTGGAAATTTGCTTAGCAAATTTTCAGCTGATAAGCCGAGAACGAAAAACTTCATTTTTCTTAGCTGATAAGCTGATAAGTTTATTGTAAAAATTCACTTCGTAAATTTTTGTAGTCGATTGCTTTCAATATAGCTTCGGTAATATCTTGCGGATAATTTTTATCCATTTCTTCAGACTTAAAAACTATATCGTGAATACAGGCACGAATGAGATTATATCCCAATTCCGCATTTTTTACAGTTATATTACCATTATCAACTTCTCTTCTCAAAATTTCTTTTAAATTTTTATCGTTATCTTTTTTCAAAGAAGCTACTTTTTTTTCAAGTTTTTTGTTGGAAATAATATAATCTACAAAATGCAAGAAAAATGATAAATATTTTCTGCCCTGCATTTTATAAGACTGTTCAAAAATATCAAACAATACTTCTCTCAAAGACATCTTTGAATCTATGTATTTTTGAGCATCTTTATTTTGTTTTTCTATAACATACTGCATTATCGTATAACAAAGTTCGTCTTTATCTTTAAAGTAATAATAAAGAGAAGGCTTGGTTATTTTACAAGCCTCGGCAATCTCCCGCATTGAAACTTCTTTTATGGATTTTTGAGAAATTAATTTAAATGCTTCTTTTAATATTTTGGTTCTCATATTTTACCTACCGAACGGTAAGTAATATACCACAAAATCAACTAAATGTCAAGAGAAAAAAACGTCACAGGATATTTTTACAATACACTTCTTTACCGTATCTTTACCGCATAAAGGTGCATGAGTATCTTCCGGGAAAAATATTGCGAAATCACCTTTCTTTAAATTAACAAACGTGTCGGGAACATCCGAATAAAAAGATATATCATTTTTGGCATTATATCTTTTTAATATTTTAAATTTCTTATCAAAAAATTTCCAACCGATTCTGTCTTCTCCGGAAATAACATACTGCAAATCAATATATTTTCTGTGTTTTTCAAGAACCTGTTCTTTTTTAGGCTTAGGCTGACAAGACTGAATAACGGCATAAATATTTTCATTTATAATTATTTTTCCCTCAGGAGTTTTTGCTGAAATATTCTTTCCGATAAAATCAAAAACAATATCCAACTGCGGAAGAAGTTTTAAGATTTTTTTATAATTTTTTATTGAAGATATAAGCATATTTACTCCTTAGGTTTGGCTAAATATTTAAAGAAATTTTTATCCGTAAAATCCGTTGCAAAATTGGCATTCATAAGATTTCCGTTTTCGTCATAACCTACTTTGCCTTCAAGCGTTTTTATATAATCTGCCGTTCTAAAAATCTCTTTATGCTCAACAACATCTTTTATGCCTCTTATAAATTCTATTGCGGGTGTAACACTTCCCAAAAATAAACATAAAATCAAAAACGAATAACAAACTTTACGATATTTGCAATTATATTTCCTGAATAAAAATTTTGTTATCATTATGCAAAGTAAAACCAATGCGGGAATAGAACCTCTCATACAGAAATCTGCACCGCCGCCAATTTTTATTAACGGACAAATTAACAAAACTGCAAAACAAACATAATATAAAACGGTTGCTTTATACTGTCCGTAAATAAACAATAAATTTATGCCGGCTTCCAAAAGGAAAAACCACACAAACATAATTATATAAAATTTTAAATATATGTTCGGTATGCCTGAGATATTTTCCGTACCTTGAACGGAACCGTTAGAAGTGAAATAAAGAAAAATTATCGGTGTTATAAAAAATACGGAAAAGATATTCTGAACGGAAAAGATTTTTCTGAAATAAAGACTGATATTTTTTCTTTTATATTCCAAGAAAAAGTTTCTTATAACATAGGCAAACATAAACACGGAAAGGCCAACAAATGGCATTGGAGCAAGGAAAAAACATAATATTGCCGCAAGACCGAAATTTTTAATATCTTTTCTGTTGTTATAAAACATCACTGTCATAAGCCATGCAGGTATACCCTGATTAAACACCCAGAACAAAACCGTCGTCATAGAACTGTACTGTCCGACGAAACAAGACCACCATTCCAAATGTAAAGTTTTAAAGGTTCTGCTTGCATCATAAAAAACAGGATACGATGCACCGACAGCATCCATACCGGAAAAGAAAATAAAAATTATCAATGCCGTCAAAATTTTATAAAAACTTTTAGCTTTAACGGCTTTTATTAAATGGCAAAAAACAAGAAAAACTCCGAATATGGAATATAAAAGCAGAAAAATATTTCCGATAAAAAAAGAAAAATAATCGGAATAGTTTGCAAATATTTTTGCAAGCAGTGCAGACGGAAGCCAATATCCGATATAATATACCATTGAAGCATCTGCAGTTTTATAATATACCGGCCAAACATAATTTATAAGGTCTCTAAAAATTGCATTTCTGTAATGGTGGTCATCGCTTTGATACCAAAAACCGCCGAGACCTGCAAGCCAGCACCATAAAAATGCAGCAGCTATCATTAACCAAAATATTTTACGGTTATCTAAAAGATTTGAATATTTAAAATTTTTAAAATAACCCGCATACACCGCATAAATTAACAGACAGCAGGATATTATGGCAATGTACGGTTTTAGCCATCCGAACAGAAATATCAACAACGGCAAAGCCGCATAAATTATCGTCAACCGATTTAATGTTTGTAAATTTATTTTTAGTTTCATAAGGCGTTTATTATAACATTTTGCGGAAAGATGTTCAAGAACGAAAAAAGACAGGGTTATTGCTATGTAATAACCCTGCCACATAAGAAATACGGTTGTATTTCTGTTTAAATTATTTTGTTTTAATTATTATATAAATAATACACTCTAATACTATTTAATCCGCCCAATATCCCTTATAAAAATTCCCTGGACCTGTTGTAATATTATAACCTAAATGAAGTCTGTTTTTCCCATTTTCTCTAAAATCTTCAGGCAAAGTTACCAATATAGCTCCTGATATTTTATTATCGTGAGTCCAATCAAGTGAAAAATTGGTAAAAATCTTGTTTCCTCTTGCATCCACACCTAAAACTTCGTCATACGAAGTAAAATTAGCTCTTCTTGTTGCCAAGTTGTTATAAAAATTTCCATATTCCGAATAATAAGCTTTTTCTGCAGATAATAAAGTCCCTACCAATGCATAAGCTTCTGAAAATTTTGCTTTATCAACATACCCTCTATAAATCGGAACAGAAATTACCGACAAGATAATAACAATTGCGATTGTGATAACCAACTCTACTAACGTAAAACCTTTTAATTTTCTTTTCATAATTTTCCCCTTTTATTTAAAAAATTTTTTTGCTATAATAAGCCGAGAGATAAACGACCTGAGAAGTTTTTTATCCTTTTATCAGATTAACAATACGTTTCAATCTGTTTTGTCTGACTAATGCTATGTTTTAGTCCGCTCGGCAGATTATATTACAAAAGAACAAATTGTATCCAATATAATACTTTTTAGTATCCATATGGATACTATATATTATTTTTAAAATTTTGTCAAGAATTTTTTTATTTCAGAGAGGATTTTATGAAAAATAAAGAAACTTTTTTCTCAAAACAATTAAAAAAGATTTTGTCGGAAAAAAGACTTACGCACAGAGAATTGGCGGAAAAGATAGGAGTAAACAGACCGATGATAAGCAGATGGATTGCCGTAGGAAGAAATCCTTCTCTTAATTCGATAAAAAAACTATCCGATGTATTGGAAGTTCCTCTAAGTTATTTTATTGAAAGCAAGAACAAAGACAGGAAAAACAATAAAAATCTTGATAAAAAAGATATTGAAATATTGAAGCTTAAAAATGAAATTTTGAATTTGAGGAATAAAAATTTAGAACTTGAAAAAGAAATTTTAGAACTGAAATTAAAGACATAAAAATAAACGACAACACCAATGAACGCTAATTAAAGACACCTTCATCTCGCAAACTCGGTGTACGAAAAATGACAAGATGCTTCGATAAGCTCAGCATGACAGGCAAACAACAAACGACACTGGATTGCCACGACCGCTAAAGAGGTCTCGCAATGACGACAAAAAGAGAGGTATTTTTTAACATAGATTCCCGCCCAACTATGACGCGGGAATGACAAGCTACCTTATCGACGAAATATTTTGAATTTAGACGAAGTAATAGCG
Organism: uncultured Endomicrobiia bacterium; assembly: GCA_905234925.1. Taxonomy (GTDB): domain Bacteria; phylum Elusimicrobiota; class Endomicrobiia; order Endomicrobiales; family Endomicrobiaceae; genus Ruminimicrobiellum. The sequence goes on along the minus strand of CAJOJJ010000006.1, from coordinate 22,820 downwards.
AGCCGAGACTATATCATACAAATATAGATAAAGATCAAAAAAACAATAAAATATATTTAAGTTAATCATAGAATGTCAGGACTCAGAAAAAACTGCAAAGTTTGTGACGAAATGAAGAAACTCGCAAACGCGGTGTACGTAAGTGTAACGGTACATAAGTTTGCGAGTTTCAATATTGTAGTCCAAAATTTGCTGTTTTTTCGCTGTAAATGAACTTAATTTAAAAGTATTATCTCTTAGAGAATTGGAATCTTTTTCTCGCCTTCGGTCTTCCCGGTTTCTTCCTCTCAACCATTCTCGGATCTCTCGTTAAAAGACCTTCTTTTCTGAGAGTATCTTTCAAGGATTCGTCCATTGACAATATTGCTCTTGCAACACTGTGGCTGACTGCACCGGCTTGACCTGCAATTCCGCCGCCGTTTACGTTAACGTAAACATCATATTTCTTTGCATTTGCCCAAACTTCAAAAGGTTTCATTGCAGTTTTTTTAAGTCTCGGCAAACCTGCAAAATATTCGTCAACATTTTTATCATTAATAATAATCTTGCCTGTTCCTTCGGACATTCTTACTCTTGCAACTGCATTTTTTCTTCTTCCTACACTTAAATAACCTGTATTCATATTTTTTATCTCCCGATTTTATTTAGAAACTACTGCCTGTGCGCTGTGAGTATGTTCTGCTCCTTTGAAAAGTTTTAATCTTTTCATCTGCTTATCTGCCAGCTTATTCTGAGGCAACATACCTTTTACTGCAATTCTAACAGCCTTCTCAGGATTTTCTGCCATTAATTTTGAATAAGGTGTTAACTTTCCGCCGCCGGGATAACCGGAAAACGAAAATGCAGTTTTCTGTTCAAGTTTCTTTCCCGTAAGAACGATTTTAGAAACATTTGTTAAAACTACAAAATCACCACAATCTATATGAGAAGTATAAATTGCTTTTCTTTTTCCTCTTAACAATGCTGCTACCTTTACTGCCAGTCTTCCCAACACCTGACCTTCAGCGTCGATAAAATGCCACTTTCTTACTATTTCTCCCTCTTTAGGAAGATAAGTTTTAGCGTTTTTCATTTTGATGAAACCTACCTATTGTTTAGTATATTAAAGTCTGTATTTTACATAATTTTGGGCTCGTAGTCAACAAAAAGTCCACTCTTTTTGCGAATACTTCAAAATTATGTGATTATACAGAAATTTTTTACAATATTTAGCTGAGCCGGAGACTTCGTCTCCTCAGCTGAGATCAAAAAACTTCATTTTTTTAGCTGAGAAGCTGAGCTGTTTTTGGTATTTTTCGCTCTGCGAAAAATCTGTTTAATCATCAAAAATTGCAAAGCAATTTTTACAACAAAATTATCAGCTTATCAGCTTTTCAGCTGCTGCTCAGTTTCTGAGTGTTATTCCTAAATCTTTTTTCAGTTTTTCCAACAACTTGGAAATATCGGTATTTACTTCATTATCGTTTAAAGTTTTATCGTTATGTCTGTAAGAAAGTCTGAACGAATAACTGATTTTTCCATCACCGAGCTTTTCGCTTTCATAAACGGAGAAAAGCGACCAGTCTTTCAAAATTCCGCCGTCTCTCATTATATTTTTAAAGATTTTTTCTATTTTTTCAAACTTAACAGACTTATCCGCAACTACGGAAATATCTCTTTTTACCGACGGAAACTTTGCAATATGTTCATAAGGATTAATTTTATTCTTATAAACTTTTTCAATATTTTCCACTTCAATTTCGGCATATATTACTTCTCCGTCAAAATCGCCGACAACATCAGGCCTTAAAACACCGAACTGCCCTACGGGCTTGCCGTGGTAAACTATAGCCGCAGTTTTTCCGGGATGAAAATATTTTGCGGGGGTTCTGTTATCGGATATCATGAATTCTTTTGACGGTAAAATATTTGAAATAATTCCGCCGGCAAAATAAAAATCAAAAACCGGATTTATTTTTGAACTTTCCCACTTCCACCAAGACTGCCATACGGGACCGGCCATAAGAATACCTAAAACTTTTCTTTCGCCTTTATCATCAAAAATTTTGCCGAGTTCGAAAAGTTTTATATCGGTTGTAGCCTGTCCTATGTTAAAATTAAAATTCTTCATAAGACCGGGTAACAGCGACGGTCTTAAAACTTCATTTTCTTTAGATATCGGGTTAGCAATTTTATAAGTATAATTCAAATAAAATTTATCCAAATCTTTTATCTCGCAGAAGCTGTAATTCATCGCTTCACAGAAACCTAATCCCGTCAAAGACGTATCCAAATTCTCAATCAAACGGCACGGTTCTTCCAACTTATTCTTTTCCGAAGATGCCGAAGAGAAATCCGTAAGAACAGGAATCTTGTCATATCCGTCAATTCTTGCAATTTCTTCTATCAAATCAACCTCTTCCTTTATATCGTTTCTGTAGGAAGGAACTGTTGCTATTAAGACATCCTTAACTTTGGAGTCTATTTCTATTCCTAAAAACCTCAAAATATTTGCAATAGTTTTTTCATCAATATCATAACCTAAAAGTTTAGAAACTTTTTCAACTCTTAACGTTATTACGGCTCTCTTATTTTCGTCAATATTGTAATCTTCCCTAAATTCCGCTCTTCCGCCGGCAAGTTCAAGTATCAAGTTCAATGCTCTCCAGCTTGCCGTCTCGGCTATTTCCCAAGAAGTTCCTCTTTCGTATCTGTAAGAAGCATCCGTTGAGATATTCAATTTTCTTGCGGTTTTTCTAACACTGCCCGGGTTAAATACCGCAGCCTCAAGGAAAACTTCCGTCGTTGTATCTTTTATGGAAGAAAATTCTCCGCCGATAACTCCTGCTATAGCAATAGGCTTGGAAGCATCGGCAATTATTAAATCTTTTTCGTTCAGTTCGTGAGTTTTGCCGTCAAGAGTTGCAATTTTTTCACCTGCCTCCGCACGACGGACCACTACTTTTTTCCCGCTGAGAGTGGATGCATCAAATGCGTGAAGAGGATGTCCCAACTCCAACATAACATAGTTTGTTATATCAACTATATTGTTTATCGATTTTATACCGCATACTTCAAGCTTATCCGTTATCCATTTCGGAGAAGGTGCAACTTTGACACCTGTTATGTGACAGCCTATATATCTGGTACATAAATCTTTGGCTTTTATATCAAGAAGCGTTTTTTCCGCTATTTTAGATGTCTTTATCTCCGGAATCGTAGGTATTTTCTGCAATTTTGCGGCAATTTCTCTTGCTACGCCGAGATGACTTAAGCAGTCGCCTCTGTTTGTGGTAATTTCTATTTCAAGAATAGTATCTATATCGGTCAAAACATCTTCAAGCTTTTTACCCAAAAGAGTTTTTTCGTCAAGAACCATTATTCCGTCGGAATGTGCAGCCAAACCTAACTCTTCCTGAGAACAAATCATACCTTCGGAATCAACACCTCTGATTTTAGACGCTTTTATGACAAAATCACCCGGAAGTTTAGCACCGATTAATGCTAAAGGAACCGTTTGTCCTACGGCAACATTGGGAGCGCCGCAGACTATCTGATAATCTTTTGTCCCGTCGTTAACTTTACATATTGAAAGATGATCCGAATTGGGATGTTTCTGTTTATCAAGAACTTTTGCCGTGATAACATTAGTCCAGTTTGTGCCGCCCGACACAACGGATGTTTCAACGCCCAAGAATGTGAGCATTTTGCACAAATCCTGCGGGGGCAAATTGAAATCTACTAAGTCTTTTAACCAGTTATATGATATTTTCATTTTTTCCTCTTATATCGCCCTTTCTTAAGGTCTCTAAAAAATTTTCTTTGAAAATTTTTTTATTGTACATTGTACATTAAAATTGTCTCAGCACTCTCAAGTCGTTTTCAAATAATACTCTCATATCGTCAATGCCGTACTTAAGCATTGCAAATCTTTCTACACCAAGCCCGAAAGCATAACCCGTATATTTTTCCGGATCATACTTCACTGCTCTGAAAACATTGGGATGAACCATTCCGCATCCTAAAACTTCCAACCAGCCGCTGCCTTTGCATACTCTGCAGCCTTTACCGCCGCATAATACGCATTTAATATCCACTTCTGCAGACGGTTCGGTAAACTGGAAGTGAGACGGTCTGAAACGCATATCAAGTTCCTGTCCGAAAAGTCTGTTTATAAACAACTGTAAAGTTCCTTTCAATTCCGAAAACGTAATATTTTCACCGACTACCAACCCTTCTATCTGATGAAATATTGAAGAATGCGAAGCATCGGTAGCTTCATTTCTGTAAACTCTTCCCGGAACAATAACTTTTATGGGAGGTTTGGACTCTTCCATTATATGTATCTGTGCCGCCGATGTCTGAGTTCTCAAAAGATATTCACTGTTCTCAAGATAAAAAGTATCCTGCGTATCTCTTGCAGGGTGGTCTTTGGGAATATTTAATGCTTCAAAGTTATACCAGTCGGTTTCTATTTCTCTTCCGCCGTAAACATCAAAACCCAAAGATACGAAAATATCGCTCATATCTTTTATGGTTTTACTGATTATATGATGATGACCTTTTGGAAAAGAAAACGAAAATGCCGTCGAAATATCAACTTTTTCGTTTTTCATTTTTTCTTCCAAAATTTTATTGGAAATTTCTTTTTTCTTTGCTTCAATTGCGTCATTAAGCTTTATTTTAGCTTCGTTAACCGCAGAACCGGTCTTCTTCTTTTCTTCTATGGAAAGAGAAGATAAAGTTTTTAAAATCTCGGTAATTTTACCTTTTTTACCTAAATACTCAACTTTGATATTTTCTATATCGGCAAGCTGTGCGGACTGAAGCTTATCTAAAGCTTCTTTAAGAATTTCTTCAATATTATTCATTTTCCATTCCCGTAATTTTACTGATATGTTCTTTTGCGACCTTATTTTCTTTATTCAATTCCAAAGTTTTTGTGTACATTTCTTTGGCTTTTGCATAATCCTTTTTATTCTCATATATCAAGCCCAAAGAACAATATGCTTCCGAATTTTTAGGATTTATTTTCAACACGCCGTTAAATTCTTCCAACGCCTCATCGAATTTACTGTTTAAAAAATAAAACTTCGCAACTTCCATCATTTTTTCTTCGTTTTGAATATCTGTCATATATAGCCCTATAATTTTTTAAATTTTTCAAGATTTTCATCTTTACCGACAATTACCAAAACATCATTTTCAAGAATATCGTCATCAGGACCGGGAGCAACGTTAGTTTCTTCTTTTATATCACTCTGTCCGTCGTCATTAAGAACCGGGACATGTCTCTTTATAGCTATAATATTTATTCCGTACTTATTTCTGACATTTGTATCTTTTATTGTTTTACCCCAAAAATCTTTCGGAGCGATAATTTCAACAAGATTGTGGTCTTTCGAAAATTCTATTTGTTCCAAAATGTTCGGACTTGCCATGCTCTGTGCAAGTTTTTTTGCCATTTCAAGTTCAGGATAAATAACTTTATCCGCACCTATTTTTACGGCAATCTTCGAGTGCCATACACTGACACATTTTACTATAACGTTTTTAACGCCCAAATCTTTGGCAATAAGCGTAGCAAGAATACTGGTTTCAATATCTTCACCCATAGAAATAATAACGGTATCGCAGTCTGCTATTCCTGCCTGTTTTAAGGAATTATCGTCGGTAGCCTCCGCTACAACCGACTGAGTTACAAACGGACTGATTTTATTTACAATATCTTCTTCATGATCAATAGCAAGAACGGGAAAACCTTTCTTAAACAGTTCCTTTGCAACATTGGAACCGAACGTTCCCAAACCTATTACACCGATTTGTTTTTTTGCCATTTTTACCTCTACCCTATCAGAATCTTATCGTCAGGATATTTAATGCTGTTCGGAGAATTTTTTCTGCTGAGCATATATATCAACATAGTTATTGCACCTATTCTTCCTACAAACATTGCCGCTATTAACAGCATTCTGCCTGCAGAAGACAATTCCGGAGTTATCCCGAGAGAAAGACCTACGGTACAAAACCCCGAAACACATTCAAATATGATTTTTAAAGGTTCAATATCCGGTTCGACATAAAGCATCAAAAGAATAAAAAATGTCATAAGAACAGTCATTAATATAAAAACAAGAACAGCCTTTCTGACAATATCAACCTCAATATTTTTCTTTCCCAAAGTATAATATTCGTCGTCTCTTAAAACTTTCTTTATAAATACAAAGACCAATGCCAAAGTTGTAATTTTCACACCGCCGGCAGTACTTCCCGGACCGCCGCCGATAAACATAAGCATTATTATGGAAAAAGCCGTAAATGTAGTCATACCTTGCATGGGAAGAGTATTAAAACCTGCAGTTCTGGAGCTTATCGCTTGAAATATCGAATTATTAATCACATAACCGACAGGGTTCTGCTCAACAAGAGTAAAAAACTCCCCTACACAAAAAGCTATCACGCCAAACACTATCAAAATAAAAGTCATCTGCAAAATAATTTTGGAGTGAAACGTAAGGCGGATATTTTTCCCTCTTATATTGTCGATAATATCAACCAAAACAAAAAAGCCCAAACTTCCCAAAACAACAAGAGCAACTACAGAATAAAGTATCACCGAACTGTTTGCAAAACTTTCAAGACTGTCGGTAAACGGACTGAACCCTCCGTTACAGAAAGCCGATACGGAATGAAATATTCCGTAATAGATTGACTTTCCCAACGGGAAAATCTTTGCAAATCCCACAGTCATAACAACTGCACCGATAAGCTCTATACCTAAAACTATTAAAATCGCTTTTTCCAACAGTTTAAATAAATCATTAAAAGAACTGATATCAAACAAATCCTGCATTATTTTTCTGTCTTTAAGTGCCAGTTTCCCGAAAAGTATTCCTAACCCGGTAGAAACCAACATATAGCCCAAACCGCCTATCTGAAGCAGACATAAAATAACAATTTGACCGAAATCGGTAAAATGTGTGCCTATACTTACAACAGATAATCCCGTTACACAGACTGCCGACGTTGCCGTAAACAAGTTAGTCAACACGGAAAACTCGGCGTCTTCCTGTAAAGCACAGGGCAGACAGAGTAATAATGTCCCCAAACATATAAGTGCTGCAAAAAACAGTATTATAGTTTTTATCGGAGAAGAATTCATAAGAAATCTTATGCAGCTTTAGCTATTTCTACCAATTGTTTAAATGTTGCAGCATCGGTAACTGCAATTTCCGCAAGCATTTTTCTGTCAAGAATAACGTTTGCTTTCTTCAAACCGTGAATAAATCTGTTATAAGATAAACCTTCTTCTCTTACTGCAGCATTAAGACGGACTATCCACATTCTTCTGAATGTTCCTTTCCTGTCTTTTCTGTCATTATATGCATATACCAAAGATTTTTCAACCTGCTGAATTACCATTCTCCAGCGGTTTTTCTTTGTTGCATAATATCCTTTTGCAAGTCTGAAAGTTTTTTTCTTTCTTTGTCTTGTATAAACTACACTTTTTGCTCTCATTAGAATTTCTCCTTAAAAATTTCAACAAATACTTCTTAAATTATTTTGAATACGGCATAAACTTAATCATTCTTGACATATCCGTACTGTCTACTATTCCGGACTTTCTGAAACTTCTTGTTTTCTTAGGTGCAGTTCCTGTAAGTAAGTGTCTTGCACCCGGTTTTTTAAATTTCAATTTACCTGTGCCTGTAGATCTGAATCTTTTTTTGGCACCTGTATGGGTTTTCATTTTAGGCATAATTAATATTCCTCCGTATTTTTATATTATTTTTTATTTTTTTTAGGTGTTAATGTTGCGAACGATCTTGTTCCCATAGAGGACAACTTCCCTTCCACCGACGCAATATCAGCAACCTGTTCTTTTACTTTTTCAAGTACTGCCAAACCTAAATCTTTATGCTGCATTTCTCTTCCGGAAAACATAACCGTTATCTGCACTTTATTTCCGTCTTCAAGAAACTCTCTTATCTTGTTAAGCTTAACATTAAAATCGTTTTCGGCAATTCTTGTTCTCAGTCTTACTTCTTTCACTTGAACGTTTTTCTGTTTCTTTCTCGATTCTTTTTCCTTTTTGGATAAATCGTAACGAAACTTGGAATAATCTATAATTTTGCACACAGGCGGTTTTGCCTGCGGTGATATTTCTATCAAATCCAACCCTGCAATCCTTGCTCTTTTCAAAGCTTCGGCTGTAGGTACTACACCGACTTGTTCACCTTTTTCATCAATAAGTCTTACTTCAGGAACTCTTATGTACTGATTAGTACGATATCTTTTTATATCTATACTATCCTCCCCGCAGGTTATACCTGCCAAAATAAAAATAGAACGGCCTAAAGATACTCCGTCCCATAAATAAAATAATTAACAATTATAAGTTAAGTATATTTTAAAACCGTAACCTTTTCCCATATACTGCAGGTGAAGGTGAGTCGGGACGACTTCTTTATTCTAATTAAACAACGCAGCTATTATATACAATATTATTTTAAATGTCAAGAAAAAACGCAAAACGACAATGTATAATGTATAATAAACAACAACGGAACAAAAATTAGAAATTAGCAATTTCGGTATTTTTATAACATAGATTCCCGCCCAACAGCGTCGCGGGAATGACAGACAAGACGGCAATGTATAATGTATAATAAACGACAAAAAACACAACTCAAAAGTCGCAAGAATATATTTGCGACTTTTGACCAGACCTTAAGATTTGCGGCAAGAATGAAGAAACGCAACCACGCAGTGTAATTCTTTTTAGAAATCGCATAATATAATTGCGATTTCTAAGCGACTAAATATTTTGAATTTAGACAAGGCGACAGCGAGCCGACGAAATATAAAATTTTAACTTTATCATCAAATGTAAGAACACAGAAAAAACAGCTAAGTTTGTGACGAAATGAAGAAACTCGCAAACGCGGTGTACGCAAGTGAAACGGTACATAAGTTTGCGAGTTTCAATATTGTAGTCCAAAATTTGCTGTTTTTTCGCTGTAGATGTAAGCTTATTTAGACTTCCCTTGATTTGCTACCGCCTCCATCGCCTTTTTAACCGCTTCCGGATCCCCGACATAATAACTCTTAATCGGTTTTAAGTTGTCGTCTAACTCATAAACCAAAGGCATTGCGGTAGGAATATTTAAATTAACAATATTTTCGTCGCTGATATTATCAAGATATTTTACCAATGCTCTGAGGCTGTTACCGTGTGCTGCAATGATAATCTTTTTACCTGCTTTAACTTTGGGAGCAATTTCATTTTCCCAAAAAGGAACTACTCTGGCAACTGTATCTTTTAAACATTCCGTTAGAGGAATATCTTTTTTATCCAAACCTTTATATCTGGCATCTTTACCTGCATATCTTTCATCGTCTTCGGTCATCGGTTCAGGCGGAGTATCATAACTTCTTCTCCAAATTTTCACTTGAGCTTCACCGAATTTTGCGGCAGTTTCGGACTTGTTTAAACCCTGTAAAGAACCGTAATGTCTTTCATTAAGTTTCCAGGATTTTTCTACGGGAATCCATAAAAGGTCCATCTGTTCCAAAACGTTGTTTAAAGTTTTGATAGCTCTTTTTAAGACGGAAGTATATGCCAAATCAAAAGAAAAACCTTCTTTCTTTAAATCCTGTCCCGCTTTTACCGCTTCCTGAACACCTTTTTCGGACAAATCTACATCAGTCCATCCCGTAAATTTGTTTTCTTTGTTCCAAACACTTTCTCCGTGTCTGATTAAAACCAATTTGTAAGTCATTTTCTTCTCCTATATTTTAGTTTATAAGGTTATTAGGTTATAAGGTTATGAGTTTGTTTTTTGTTTTTATCTTTTATAACCTTATAAGCTTATAACCTTATTACCTCATAACCTGTCTTTACTTAAATATTCCGCCGGTTTGCATCGCCCAAAGAAGCAAGTCCATATGTGACATGGGAATTTTTATATCATTACAAAATTTTATCATTTTTTGTTCTATATTCAAATATATTTTAGGCGTTAAAGTTTCGGGGATATCGTCAATTGCTTCGTAAAACTTTAAATTCCTTAAAATGTGTCTGTCTAAAATTGCCAAATCAAGCCCAAGTCCTGTATTTCTTAAGAAATGTCCTGCTTCTTTATAACCGATACCTTTTATATTTTTAATAATCCAGTCTCTTAAGTCATACGGTGTTTTAAAAGATTTTAAAAAATCTTTAATTTTTATTTTACCGTTTGATAAAAAGTGTTCTCTTGCCTGCACAAGAAATTTAGCTTTGTTTCTTTGAAACCTTACACCAGAAATATTTTCAGCTATTTCGTCTGCCGTTCCTTTAACAAGAAGTTTTTTTTCATCTAAAACATTTACGGCTTTCCAACAGGAAAGAGCTTTTGACTGAGGCGTGAAAATGCAGAAAGAAAGTTCGCCGAAAATTTCTTCGTCGGTACCGTTTTTAAAAACATCGGAATAATGTTTTACTCTTTTGGCAATCGGCCCTTTTGCAACGCTGTTCCAAACTGAAAAAAGCTCTTTTCTCGTCTGCGGTTTTTGCTTTATATTCGGTATTTCAACAAATTCTATTTTAATCATATATTTTTATACTGCAACATTACGGAACCCGGTCCGGTAACAGCCTCCAATTCCTTTATACATTCATCGGTATATTTAACTGTATATTCCGTCTCAATGGAATAATCATCGGTTTTATAATCTTTTATATCAAGATATACTTTTGATTTCCCGGGATATTTTGTGACTATATTTATAATTTTCTCCGACATATCATCATCAAGTGCAACTGCGGAAATCTGTATTCTTAAAGAACCCAAAAACGGCGGGAACTTTTGTTTGGCTTCGTCTATGGAATAAAATTCTTCAACTGCAAGTTTCGGTTTATCTTTTCCGCTTAAAAGTTTACCTTTAACTACTACTATGGCTTTATCCTGCAGTTTATCCATAAATCTTTCATAAGTTTTATGGAACATTATACATTCCAAATAACCTGTCATATCTTCCACACGAAAAGTGGCATAGGTTTTGGTTTTGTCGTTTTTTGTTACAAGATGTTTAACAAATGTTACCATACCTGCAACTCTTATAATTTTGGCAGTGGTAAAATCCGTTCCTTCCGGCGGAACCGGAACTTTGTCCATACTGTACATTGAAAACGCAATCATATCTCTTTTATATTTTTCAAGAGGATGTCCCGAAAGATAAAAATCAAGAACCTCTTTTTCAAATTCAAGAGCTTGGTTCTCTTCAAGCGGAGGAACTTTCTTATCCATAACATTTACGCTTGCAACAGACATTTCCCCTGCATCAAACAAGAAACCCTGATTATCGTCTTTTTCTTTTTTTGATTTTATCATCTGCTGAAGAGTTCCGTCGAGATTATCAAGAATTTTTGCTCTGGTTTCCAATTTGTTTTTACCAAAACAGTCGAAAACACCCGCTTTACACAGGCACTCTATTGCTCTTCTGTTAACGGCAGACAAATCTATTTTATCAAGAAAATCTTCAAAACTTTCAAAATTTCCTTTTTCTTCTCTTGATTTAACTATATTTTCCGCAGCATTTTCCCCGACATTTTTTACGCCTAAAAGCCCGAACCTGATATTTTTACCTTCAACAGAAAATTCTTCCTTTGAATAACGTATATCGGGAGGAAGAGTTTTTATGCCGAAATTTTTGACATCTTCAATATATTCTATAAGTTTTTTTACTTCGCCCGATTTGGCGGAGTTGCCGAGTTCGTTATTCATACATGCCGTCATATATTCAAGCGTGTAATGTGCTTTTAAGTAAGCTGTTCTGTAAGTAACATAGGCATATGCTGCCGAATGAGATTTGTTAAAACCGTAACCTGCAAAGGTTACCATATTATCGTAAATCTTATTGGTTATCGACGGATCAATGCCTTTAGCCCTGCCGCCCTCAACGAATTTTTCTCTGGCAGCCTGCATTTTATCTATAAGTTTTTTACCCATAGCTTTTCTTAAACCGTCTGCCTGTCCTGCAGTAAAACCGCCTATAGCCATGGCCATCTGCATAACCTGTTCCTGATACAAAATAACTCCGTAAGTGTTTCTTAAGATAGGTTCCTGCAAAGGATGGTCGTAAACAACTTTTCTTCTTCCGTGTTTACAGTCAACAAAAACATCCAACATTCCCGCACCGATAGGACCTGGACGATAAAGAGCGTTTAATGCCGTTATATCGTCGATATTGCTCGGTTTCATTCTTCTGACCAAATCTTTCATACCCTCGGATTCCAGCTGAAATATGCCGAAAGTTTTTGCATCCTGTAAAAGTTTAAATGTTTTTTCATCTTCAAGAGAAATTTTTTCTATATCAAAATCGGGGGATTTTTTCTTTATAAGTTTTATTGCTTCGTTTATAATGGTTAAGTTTTGCAGACCCAAGAAGTCCACTTTAAGAAGACCCAAATCGGGAAGGATTCTCCCGTCGTACTGAGTAGTAACGACATTTTTCTTACCGATAGCAAGCGGCGAAAAATGACGTACATCTTCGGGAGCGACTATCAAACCTGCCGCATGCACGCCCGTATGTCTTTTTGTTCCTTCAAGTTTAGCGGAAATTTTTATTAAATCCGCAACACGAGGATCTTTTTTTATTATCTCCTGCAAATCTTTCGATTCTACCATAGCATCGGGAATAGAAGATTTGGCAGGAATTGCATTTGCGATTTTCTGTGTTTCCGCCGGAGTAAAACCCAAAACTCTGCCGACATCTTTTACTACCATCTTTGCTTCCATAGCACCGAAAGTAATAATCTGTGCACAGTTATCCTGTCCGTATTTGTTGCGGACATAGTCTATAACCTGTTCTCTTCCGAAATCGGCAAAATCAATATCAAGATCCGGCATTGAAATTCTTTCCGGATTCAAAAATCTTTCAAAAAGCAAATCGTATTTTAACGGGCAAATATCCGTAATTCCAAGTGTATATGTAACGATTGAACCTGCGCCTGAACCTCTTCCCGGACCGACGGGAATACCATGATCTTTGGAATATTTTATGAAGTCCCACACAATCAAAAAGTAGGAAGCAAAACCCATCTTTTTAATAACAGAAAGTTCATACTCCAGCCTGTCGGTATGCTTCTTTTCTATAACGGGATATCTTCTTTTTAAACCTTCACGGCAAAGATGTTCCAAATATGTCTGCGGAGTAAAACCTTCCGGCACTTCAAAATTCGGAAGCAAATCTCCGTTTCCTTTTTTTATTTTTACATCCACCATATCCGCAATAACAAGCGTATTTTTTATCGCTTCGGGAACATAAGAAAATGTTTTTATCATATCTTCCGGCGAGCGGTAATAAAAAAGGTCAGACCCCATTCTCATTCTATTGGGATCATTGACGCTTTTCTGCGTATTTATACACAACAAAATATCATGATAATAAGCATCTTCCTGCTTTAAATAATGGCAGTCGTTTGTGGCAACTAAAGGAATCCCCGTTTCTTTGGAAAGTTCCAAAAGAGGTGCAATTATTGCTTTCTGCTCGGGCAATCCGTTATCCATAATTTCAAGATAATAATTTTCTTTACCGAAAATATCTCTGTACCACATCGCCGCTTTTTTTGCTTCTTCTTTATTTCCGCTTGCAAGCAGCGACGGAATCTCCCCGGCCAAACATGCGGAAGAACAGACAAGCCCTTTGGAATATTTTTCGAGTAATTCTTTATCTACTCTCGGTTTATAATAAAAACCTTCCGTAAACCCTGCACTTACAAGGTACGAAAGATTTCTGTAACCCTCATTATCTTTTGCAAGCAGTATTAAATGATGATAACCGCCAGTTTCTTTATCTTTATCAAATCTGCTTTTCTTGGCTACATACACTTCACAGCCTATAATAGGTTTTATTCCGCTGTCAAGACAAGCCCAATAAAATTCCATTGCACCGTACATATTACCGTGGTCGGTAATTGCAAGTGCCGGCATTTGATATTGTTTCCCTATTATATTGAAAAGCTCCAATGGTTTACCTTTCTTTGTAAGTTTGGTTAAACCGTCTAATAAGGAGTATTCAGTATGGTTGTGTAAGTGAACAAATTCTGCTGCCATAAAAATCCTTATATCGACCTTAATATTTGGGCTACAATTTTGAAACTCAACCACTTATGTATTATACGACATACACCGCGTGGGTGTGTTTCTTCATTTCGCCTCAAATCTTAAGGTCTCTGAAAATTTTCTTCGAAAATTTTTTTGTATTTTTTGCTTCGCAAAAAATTAATTATATATCAGCTCGCTGTCGCCTTGTATAAATTCAAAATATTTCATCGCATCAGAAATCACAATTTATATTTTTGTGATTTCTGAATTGTATTTTTTTAGCTGAAGAACTGAACTGCTGAAAAATTTATTAAAATCTTGAACTGTCTGGAATTTCCGGATAGTTCAAAGTTATTCCAAATTTCTTCTCTTATTTAAGCTGTTAATCTTAGTTTTAAAACTTTAAAAAGATATTTTACCAAAGTAATAGGTTTCAGTTTTGACTCTCCGGATACTCTTTCAAGAAAATCTATCGGGTATTCTTTAATATTTGCTTTTTCTTTGTTCGTATAATAAAGCATTTCCGTAACGATAAACGGATCGGAAGCCTGTAATTTATTAATAAATTTTTCGACAATTTCTCTCTTAAACATTCTGTAGCCGGATGTTGCATCCGCCACTTTCGCACCTACAAAAAATCTTAAATATACTTCTGCAAAACCGCTGACAGCCTTTCTTATAAAACCTCTCTGTATATCGGAACCTCCGTCAACAAAACGAGAACCTATAACAACATCGCATGTATTTATTAACTCTCTGAAATTCTTTATATATTTAGGATTGTGCGAGCCGTCACCGTCAAGCTCCACTATATATTTTGCACCGTGTTCCAAACCCCACTTGAAAGCATCTATTCCGGCATAACCTCTTCCTCTTTTTTCTTTTCTTAAAAGAAGATGAACTTTCGGGTTTTCTTTTGCCATTTCCTCAACGATTTTATAAGTACCGTCGGGAGAACAATCATCGGCAATTAACACTTCAATATCATTAAGACCGCAGTTTAGTATATCGCTGATTACTGTTTTTATATTCGACACCTCATTATAAGTACAGACTACTGCCAAAGTATCCATAATTACTCCTTATATTTTTGCTCTGCAAAAAATTAATTACATATTATAGCATAAAAATTTTTCTTTGCAAAATAAAAAAACACAAATATGCAAATAACTTGTGTTTTTTCGAATTTATTTTTTAATTTTTAGTTTTTATCTGTTTTTGTTTATCTTTTTCAACAGTTTGATTTCTAAATCTATTTTTTCATTTATTTCATTAAGTATACTGTTTTGACTTTTCAGTAATTCCAAAATTATATTATTATTTTCTAAGTTTTTTTCTTGATTATCATCCATCAAATATCCTACAGGAACGTTTAATGAATTTGCGATTTTTTGTACAGTAGATACTTTGGTTAAAAACTTACCTGATAAAATTTTACTCAACGCAGCTTGTGTTATTCCTATCTTTTCTGCTAAATCTTTTTGTGTTAAATTTTTCTCTCTTAAAACTCCTAAAATTTTAATGGATAAATTTTTATTTCTATTCATAGCATCTCCTTTTTAAACTAAAACACTTGACAAATGATTAACTTTATGTTAATATATTGTACATAAAGTTAATTTCAATACGAATATTCATATTAAAAACATTTAAGCCGAGCAAGCTGCAACATAGCGGCAGCTTCTATATCAAAACGCAACATAGCAGCATTTGATATTTAGATAATCCATAAAAAATCAAAATGTTATCTCTCGGCTTATTATATCAAATTTAAAAAATTTATAAAAGGAGAAAATTATGAAAACATTAAAAAGCAACAAACGATGCCGGATTGCCACCAAAAGACAATGTACAATAAACGACGAAACGGCAATGAACGACAAATTAACAACTACGGCTCGCAATGACGGCCAAAAAGGGATAAAAGGATTTACATTAGTAGAGTTGGTTATCACTATTGCTATTGTGATTATTTTAGCTGTAGTATCTGTTCCTATTTATCAAGGTTATGTTAGAAAAGCAAAGATGGCAGAAGGATATGCCGTACTTGGAACTATACTTTCATCACAAAAGGCATATTATAGTGAATATGGAAATTTTTATTCCGGAGGACCTAACAATACTTTTTGGCAAACATGCTATGAACCTGTGTTAGGTATTGATGCAAGAGGAAATAAATATTTCACTTT
This sequence comes from uncultured Endomicrobiia bacterium, assembly GCA_905234925.1. Taxonomy (GTDB): domain Bacteria; phylum Elusimicrobiota; class Endomicrobiia; order Endomicrobiales; family Endomicrobiaceae; genus Ruminimicrobiellum. The sequence goes on along the minus strand of CAJOJJ010000006.1, from coordinate 6,565 downwards.
CTTCCACGATGGTTACACAGGACCTACTCCAGGTATTGGTGGTAATTGGGAACCTAAAATAAATTTTTATGCAGAAGTACATATGAAGCCGGAATTAATCTCAGACTGTTCCCAAATATCTTTATGGTATAATATAACATCAGGAGCAACTGTAGCAGAATCTAATTATTAAAAATTATCCGCATAAAACGAGCAGGAACAAAAAATTCCTGCTCGTTTTTTAATATATTACAATATTTTCTTTTTTTATTTCTTTTTGAAAGGATTCCGGTAATGTGTCCAATATAAAAATGTCTACAAGAAAAGGAATATTGCTGTCGTGTATCGCTTGTCTGATATCAAAAAGGGAATAATCTTCCGTTTCCTCGTCAAAATCAATTATCGCCAAATCCAAATCACTTCCCGAATGAGCCTCATTTTTTATTCTGCTCCCATAAGCTATAACGGTAGCATTAGGGCAGTATTTATCAAAAATTTCCGTTAAAATTTTTAAATATTTTTCTTCTAAAAAAAGCTTATTCATTTATTGAATCCGCAGCTATAATTTTTTTTAAATTTTCTACATCGTTTATAAAATCGTCAATCAAAGCAAGAGTTTCCTGAGCAAACTCCACTCCGTAATCATAAGCGGTACTATTTCTGTTATCTCTGTAATGAAACCATCTTTCTACTTCCTGCTCTTCCAGAAGAGATTTTTTATGTGCCCATCTGAACAAATCTTTAAAAGACAACATATCAACTTCTTTTTTACCTGAAAAATAAGGATACAACTTTTTACGAAGAAGTTTGCCACTCTGTTCCAAACACATCTCAAAACTCTTAACTAAAGAATTCCTGTACATTTCATAATCGACAGAACCTTCATCACAATTTTTTAACATATCGTAAGATTTCTTTAATGTATCAATACATTTTTGAAGAAATTCGGTATTAATAGTCCCCATTTTCCCTCCAAAAAAATCGCAAAGCGATTTTAAAAGATGTAGGTTTCTACTGCTTCCAGAACATTTTCTACGGAAACTTTGTCCATACATTTTACTTTTTTATTACAATCCGTCAGATAACAACAGTTGCAATCCATAGAAACTATTTTTGTTCCTCTGTCGTACATTTCAATTTCGTTATACGATGTAGGTCCGAATACTGCAACAACTTTTTTCTTCAGCCCCAAAGCTGCGTGCATTGCCATGGTATCGCCGCAGATAACTACATCACACAAATTTACCATAGCAAAAAATTCCTGCACGGAGTTATCCGTTCCGGTAGAATAAACATTTTTAATTTTTTGTTTAAGTATAAGTTTTATCTCTTCTTCGTCATCTTTTCCGCCGAGAAGAAATATATTATAACCTTTCAATGATAAAATTTTAATAAGTTTAATATATTTTTCAATTCTCCATTTTTTCATAACCCAGCGTTTACCTGCACCGGGATTAATACCGATAATTTTTGAATTATTTAATTTCAGAGAAGATTTTAATTTTTTAGCTTTAAGCAATGCCTGCTTGGATATGGGAACCTGTATTTCGTAATTATCTTTTTTCAGTTCCGATATTTTTGCCGTCCAATACTGATAAGTATTTTCATTTTCTTTTTTTAAAGTGTCATATGCACTTGTCAAAAGCCATTTTTTTGCATAATCGTTTGAACCTATAATTTTTCTGTTTTCGTCGAGATAATAGCCGATAATTTTTTTAGCAAAAGCAACTTTCGTAAAAGATAAGCTTTCGGGAGACAAATCCAAATTTATAACTATATCATATTTAACCGACGACAATTTTTCAAAAACTTTATTATCATTGACAATAATTTCATCAAGATATTTATTGCCGACAAGGACATCGGCATTCTTTTTATCGACAAGCCACGATATTGAGCAATTTTTATATTTTTCTTTTAAGCCTTCCAAAACAAAAGTTGTTCTTAAAACATCGCCCATAGCACCGAGCTTTATCATCAAAATTTTTGTTTGATTTTCTTTTTTATTTACAGAAATAAAATGTTTACAGGAAGAACAAACGGCATTTTTGTTTTTCTGATAAAAACACGGTCTGTCCAAAGGGAAATTTTTACAATCGGAAAAAAGTTTATAATTTTTATTATTCATAATGGGATATTATAACAAAAAATTCTCCGGATGTCTATTTTTTAACACCGGAGAATTTTTGTATTTTATCTAATTATCTAAAATTTATTTTTTTGTCTGAGTTCTGTTTACCGTTGCTGCAGGTCTTGCCGCAGGTCTGTTTGCAGCAACTCTTCTGTTAGCTGTTGTTCTTGTTCTTGCAATATTTGTATTAACTCTCCTAACGGTAGGTCTTACATTAGGCACTCTTCTTAATCTCGCCGCATTTGCTCTGGCATTTGCCGCAGCAATTATGGAAGCATCTGCTTTTCTCTGAGCAGCTTTACCTGCCGCATTACCTGAAAAGAAACCTACAAAAAAACATACAACACAAGCTGCAATTACTAAAAACGTTTTTGAACAACAAAAAGCTTTAATTTTGCATACTGCTGTTTCATTGTTTTCCATTTTTATTTTCTCCTGTTAAATAAATTTTCACATCAGCACTTATCGGTTATTATACCATATATTTTAAAAATTGCCAAGCAATTTTTTTTCAAAGGCTTTAAGAATTTGCTTTTCTGCCGTATCAATATCGGATTTTATCGTACATCCCGCCGCATTTTTATGACCGCCGCCGTTGAACTGTTTTACAACATCAAGAAGATTGAACTTTTCTATGGAACGAAAACTTATTTTTACGGAACCTAAAGTCTCCTCTTTAAGTATGCAGCCGGCAACTGCCGTAGGAACGGCAATACAATAATTAATAATTCCGTCGGTATCGGTATAAGAAGAACCTGTTTTTTCAAACATTTCTTTTGTAATTTTTATATAAATAAATTTGTTGTTAAAAGCCGTTTTAATATTTGATAATGCCAAGCCGTACAACTTTATTTTGGGAAGTTCCAAAGTGGAAAAAAGTTTTTTACAAAGCTTATTTGAATTAACGCCGTACTTTAAAAGTTCTGCCGTAACCAAATGGGAATTTGAATTTGTGTTAAGCTGTTGAAATCTGCCGGTATCCGTAACTATACCGATATATAAATTTTCCGCTTCCTGTTTGGTCGGTATCATTTTCAAATTTTCAAAAACATCATAAACAAGTTCGGAAACCGACGACGACTCCGGAACGACATAATTAACATCGCCGAAATTCGTATGAGCAAGATGATGATCTATATTTATTATTTTTTTTGCCTGTTCCGGTAAAATAATATCACCCATTCTTTCAAAATTTATAGATTCCAAAATTATTGCACAGTCAAAAAAACCGTTTACTTTATTTGTGATTTTTATTTTATTTGACTGCGGGATGAATAACATATCCGACGGAACGGGATCTACGGAACAATGGGTAACTTTTTTGCCCATACGCCTCAACATTGAAGATAATGCAATCCCCGAGCCCAATGCATCACCGTCGGGTTTGGTATGCCCCGCAATAAAAAAGGTTCTGCTTTCTTTTATAATTGACGCTATTGCATTAAGAATTTTCTGCTTGGATGAATTTTTTAATGTTAAGACTTTTTTATTTTTCATCTTTTTCGTGTTCGATTTTATCAAGTATTTCAAAAATTTTTTCGGCCTTTTCGCCCGAATCATCATACTTAAAATCTATCGTAGGTGTTCTTCTTAAATCCATATTTTGTGCAAGCTGAAACCTGATTTGTTTTGTTTTATCACGCAAAACCGTTTCGGCATTTTTCTTGTCGTCCTCACTGCCTATAACGGAATAAAATATTCTGCAGGTCTGCAAATCATCGGTTAAACGCACGCTTGTAACCGTAACAAGACCTTTATTTAATTCTTTAATGTCTCTCAAAATTTCCGCTATATTTTGCTGAATTAATTCGCTGACTCTATCGGCCCTTTTATATGATTTCATAAACCCTCTTTAAAAATTTGCTCCGAAAATTTTAGCTGAGTCAGAAAATGCTTTGCATTTTCTTAGCTGAGCTGCGGACTTTGTCCGCTCAGATGAGAAGCTGAAAGATTTTCGGTATTTTTATAACATAGACTCCCGACTACAACATTCGGGAATGACAGCACTGCGTGCTGTAGATTGCTTCGTCGTAAACCCCTCGCAATGACGACAACAACTAACTGCGAGATACCGTGTCAAGCATGGTATGACAGAAATAGGAGTTGGCATCCAACATTTGATGTGGAATCTCTCTATTGTCGTTTCGTCATTGTCGTTCCAACTTATCAGCTTATCACATTATCAGCTTATCAGCAAAATTGCCTTCGGCAATTTTTTAATTTTCCGTAACGAGTTTTCTGGCAATTTTTTCCACAGAGAAAAATTCCATTACATCGGAAACTTTTATATCGGAAAAATTTTCCAAAGAAATGCCGCACTCATAACCTTTGTCAACTTCTTTTACATCGTCTTTAAATCTCTTAATAGCGGAGGTATTTCCCTCAAATATAATAACATTATCTCTTAAAAGTCTTACCTTAACATTTCTCTGTGCTTTACCTTCTGTAACCGTACAGCCTGCTACAGTACCTGCCGAAGAAAGTTTAAATACCTGCTTAACTACCGCTTTACCGGTAATTTTTTCCTGTGTATCAGGGTCAAGTAAACCTTCCATTGCAGCTTTAATATCTGCAATAAGTTCATAAATAATTCTGTAAACGCTTATGCTTACACCTTCCGTTTCTGCAAGTTTCTCAACTGCATTGTCGGGACGAATATTGAAACCTACAATCATTGCATCGGAAGCTGCAGCCAATATAACATCGGACTCCGTTATTGAACCTGCACCTTTATGTATTATTTCCAAATTAATTTCGGAATTGGACATTCTTTCCAACGCATCACACAATGCACCGAGAGAACCCTGCACATCGGTTTTTAAAATAATCTTAAGATGTTTTGCTTTACCTGCACTGATATCAAGAAGCGATACGTGCTGTCTCGGCCTTAAAGAATCCGCCTTTGCTTTATCTTTTCTGGCATTGGCAATTTCTCTTACCTGAGACTCGTGTTCCAAAACAACGAATTTGTCTCCGGACTGAGGAGGCTCGTTTAAGCCTAAAATTTCTACGGGCATACTCGGAACAGCTTTATCAAATCTTTTACCGTACTCGTCTATCATTGCTCTGACTTTCCCGTAAGTTGTACCTACGACGAGATTGTCGCCGACATGAAGTGTACCGCTCTGAACCAAAATCGTAGCAACCGCACCTCTGCGAGGATCAAGTTTGGCCTCTATAACTACTCCTTCCGCACGTCTGTTCGGGTTAGCTTTAAGTTCCATCATTTCGGCTTTTAACTGAACTAATTCCAGAAGAGAATCTATATTTATTTTTTGTTTTGCGGAAATATTTACCATTATGGTATCGCCGCCCCATTCTTCGGGAAGCAAACCGTAATTACTTACTTCCTGTCTGATTTTTTCCGGGTTTGCCGTAGGCAAATCTATTTTATTTACCGCTACTATTATGGGAACATTTGCGGCTTTTGCATGGTTTATTGCTTCTATGGTTTGCGGCATTATACCGTCGGCTGCTGAAACTACGAGAATAACTATATCCGTTACCTGCGCACCTCTGGACCTCATTGCGGTAAAGGCTTCATGACCGGGAGTATCAAGAAATGTTATTTCTCCCGTCGATGTTTTAACTCTGTAAGCACCTATATGCTGTGTAATTCCTCCTGCTTCGCCGGCAATAACATTACTGTGTCTTATAGCATCAAGAAGAGAAGTTTTACCGTGATCAACATGTCCCATAATCGTAACAATAGGCGAACGCGGTTTTAAGTTTTCCGCTTTTTCTTCGGGAGATTTTTCAATATCTTCTTCTTCATACAACGAGACAAGCTTTGCATCAAAACCGAATTCGTTGGCTAAAAGTATTGCCGTATCGGTATCAAGCCTTTGGTTAATTGTTGCAAGGCTGCCCATCGTCATCAATTTTCTTAAAACATCGCCGACTTTCAAGTTCATTTTTTCGGCTAAGTCTTTAACGGTTATAAGTTCGTTTATATTTATAACAGGAAGAGCAGGTTTCTCAGGTTCTTTATGTTCCTGCTTAGGTTGTTGAACCTGTTGTTGGAAATTTTTCTGTACCGGCTGTACCGCATGTTCAGGCTGAGGCTGTTTCTGCTGTTGTTGTACGGGTTTAGGCTGAGACTGTTGCGGTTTCGGCTGAACAGGTACTTTCTGTTCCTGTCTGACCTGCTGAGTCTGTTGAAGCTGCTCCGCCGCAGGCTTTACCTGTTCGACAACCTGTTTAGGCTGTTCCTGAACTTTTGTTTCAGCTTGTTTTACGGTGTTTTGTTCAATATTTTCTTCAGACTTTTTTACCTGTTTCGGCGGTTTTGATACCGTTTTTTTCTTATGTGCCGCCTTTACTGCAGTGCCTGCCGTTTTGGGCTTGGAAGTTTTTGAAGCGGAAGAAGACGTTTTTTTAGAAGGAGTTTTTGTTACCTTTTTATCACCTGTTGCGGCAGTTTTTGCCTTTTTTGTGACAGGTTTGGAACCTGCA
>CAJOJJ010000005.1 GCA_905234925.1 uncultured Endomicrobiia bacterium | reverse complement strand
AGGAAGCATAGCAGGCCAGTACGGAGCAGATAATGTTTCAGAAATATATCAAGATTCCGTTGGATCATATGTAATAATAACAGTAAACGGAATGACGTTTAAACATTATTTATTTGATGCAGATGGAAACTTGAACACCGCATATAAGGAGTATAATACAATAGCAGGAGTATATGATTCTTTAAGAGATAGTGGGTATAGTAATATAATTTGGAATGATGACGGTTCTTTCTCTGTGACCAAGGACGGATTGACTATAAAAGTATGGCCTTTTGACAAAAACGGTAAATATACTTTCGACATTGATGCGTTCAATAAATATTTTGAGTATTTGAAAAACGGCGGAGATCCTGATAAATACGGCTGGACTTGGGGTTCCGGAGATGGAGACGGAGGATCTGTTTCTACCGGTTGGGGACAGGAAGTATGGGGAACGGAAGATGAACAAATTGCAGTTTCGGGAACAAAAATTAGAGCTTCCGATATTTTAAGAGCAGGGGAAAATTTCGCTTATAAGTATACGTTTAATTTAAAAGCTTATGATTCCGTTTTGGCTGATGCTGCAGATATGTATACAAGTGAAGCAAACCAGTATCAGAGCGTGATTGATTTATTGAATACTGATATAAATACTAAAGAAAGAACTATAGTTACGGAAGAGTTGTCTTCATTTAAACAATTCTGGAATAACAACATACAGATAATTACTTCTGCGTTAATTGCAGTTGCCGGTATTGCTTTGGCAGTTATCGGTGTTGTTCTGTCTGTGCCTGCGGCATTATTTTTAGTGCCTGTAGCTTTAATCGGGTTTGCAATATATAATGGTGTTGCGGATGTTCCTCTTGTATCTTTGCCGGTATTTTCGGCAAAGACGGAAGAAATAATTACCGATAAAACTACAGCTTCTTATGTAAGAGAAAGAACTGAAAGTAATTATAAAGTTACATATAAAGGAACTGCCAATAGAAATGATGAAGGTGTTATTTATTACACATATACCAAGACGAAAAGAGATTCTAAAGGAAACATTATTTCTCGTATAACAATTAATACAAACTCGGCAAAAAATGCAAAAATCAGCTATACGGTTGAAACTTATAAAGATGGTGTTTTAAATAAGGAAGTTATTTGTTCGGATGCATCAAAACAATTATACGTAAAAAGAATGTATGACGAAACCGGCAAAAATTTAGTAAGTGAAGTAACCGTTAACATAGATGAAATTGAAAAAATCTATGATACGATGAGTGTAGGTTCTTTGGAAGATTCCGTAGGAGCATTTGCAGTCGGTAATATGAAAGATTTTTCATCCGGCGAAAAAACTCCGGAACTTTATCCTTTCTATTCGTTCTTAAAATCTTCAAATAATGCGGATTTTGTTCAATTATATGATAATGCTCTTGCAGGAATTACGGCAATATTCGGCAATGATGAAACTACGGCAACAGCAGTATTAAGAACTATGGCTTCGAAAAATCTGCAGTTGTCCAATGTAGAAAATTATAAAAAAACGGGTGAAACTTTGTGGGCAGGAATATTTGCGCTTTATTGTCAGCAGGCAGGAATAGATGTTGAAATTAACGGCAAATCTGCAGTTGAAACAATATTGAGCGAAGTTGATGCTTATTTGGCTAAAGTAAAAATTGAAGATTCGGAAACGATGGCTTTCAAGGGAACGGAAGAAGAAAAATGGGTATCGACTGAACATATGCTTGATGCTGCGATGTACTACGCACTTAAAGGCGATACGACATCTTTAAATAAAGTATTGAAATATATTAATAACAATTTGAAAAATTCCGCCGGTGGTTTAAATGAGGGCTTAAATGATAAAAAACAAGCCGTAGATACATATACTTGGGGTTATTTGATGCTTTCCTCCATAAAAGATATGAATTTACCGGGAGTAGATGTTGATTCGGTATTCGGTAAAGATTTCTTGGACGGTTTGGTAGATAAATTGTTAACTCCTCAAGATAAAGGCGGTTTGGCAAGAACCGATCAAAACGGAAATATTACCTATATTTACGGCTTCTCAGATATGAAAGACGGAGCTGTAAGCGGTGAATTTACGATGCAGGTTTACGCAACTCTTATTGCAGCAGGGAGAACTTCCGAAGCACATTCAGTTCTTCAGGCAGCAATAAAAGCGGGCTTGGTAGTTATCGACGGTAATAATGTTTATGTTAAATATACAACCGAAGAATACAACGGAAAAAACAGAGATTATTTGAACTTTAATATATATGCGGACGAATCCGATGCAGCAACTGCATGGTTAAAGTTCGGTTTTGAAGAGCTTCAGGCAGGACTTAATGATAAATCCACAAATGTGTTTACTTTATTGGAAAAAGAAAGTTTTTCGGAAGATGGAATAGAAACCGTTACGGAAAATGAAGCTACCGTAAATGCTATTGTAACTGCGTATAATGAAGTAACAATAGACACGACAAAAAATGTTAAAACGGCAACAGAAGACGCTATTTTACAATTGAGTGCTATCGGGCAGGCAATACACGCTGCTTCTACCGCCGGTAATTTAACCGAAGCACAAAGAGATCAACTGTATGAATATTTGCAGAAAAGGGCAAATGAAATAGATTTAACTGCAGGCAGCAGCGTTAGACAGCCTATACCCGTAGGTGCGGCAGAAACTCAGCAGGGAATTGCGGATGCAGGTTATAGAAAGATAAATGAAGACGGTTCTTTAGAATCCACAAACGACTATATTGACAGAGTAGAGGAATTTACTAAAAGTACCGGATATAATCAAGTAGTAACATCCAGAATGTCGGATGCCGTTGCAGCTGAGCTCAACAGAGTTTTGGAAATTAATTTTATATCCGGTGATGTTGCGGGGAGCTTATTAAATAGAATTATAGGAATGGAAGCATATCAAAAGACCGACAGCCTTTCTGCTTGGGCAGTAAGAGCTGTAGAAAAATATTTTGCAGATAACAATTTCAATGATATGTTTGCAGTTCTTCCTAATTTATCATCTGAAAACAGATTAGCTTTGATAATGAGCAATATTTCTATGGCTACCGACAAAAATATTGAGAATTTAATAAACGGTATTAAAAAGTCTGCTGATTTAACAAACGAACAAAAACAGATGTTATTGGAAGCAGCTTACCGGAAGCAAATAACTTTAACGGATTCTTTGTCCGATATAAATACCATAATATCTTACATAGAAAGAACGGACGATTCCATGTTGAAACCTGCTCAGAAAGAAAACTTATTGCAGCAGGCATATGAGAAAGAATTTACAATTGCAAAAACGTTAAGAGAAGTAAATACTATAAGTGATAGTATTAATACGTCATCCTTAATGAATAAAGATTTGTTGTTGAATCAAGTATATTCAAGAAAGATTGCAGCGGCATCATCTTTGAATGAAATCGTAAGCATAGTAAAAGATATAGATTCTTCAAGTTTGTCTGAGGACGAAAAAAATAGCTATAGAACAGAAGCTCAGGACAGATTATCGGCTATTTATGTTGCAAAAATGGTTACCGAAACTTCAAGGTCTAATTTGAGAAATATGGGAACCGAAATTTTTAGAGACCAGAAAAATAATCCTGACATATTTACTGTTGAAATGAGAGATTATCTGTTTGATACTCTTGAAAATAGAATTTTTGCAATGGATATGTCCGAAGGCAGTTATGTAAGACAAGGTGTAAGTGCCAATGCTATAATTACAAAATCGGCTATGCTTGCAATGAAAGCAGAAGGTTTTTATCCGAAAATAGACAGAACTAACGGAGAATTGAGATTACAGGGAACAATAAACGGAAAAGAAATTAATGTTGTTGCTTCAGGGGATAACTATATAAACAACATAAATGCATATATAACTTCTGAAGATAAAAATAATTCCGGACAGACATTTAAAGTTACCACAGAAAAAGAAATGAGAGATGAAATCCGTGTACAGTTTGCAAAAGATTTTGATGTTTCTGCCGAAGTTGCTGCAGAGTTATTAACTGACGATATTATAGACAATCTCTTTAAAACTATTAAAGTTGAAGCTTCCGATACTAAAGATACTTGGGCGAAAAGAGCCGTTTATTCCTTGTTTACGGACAATAAATCTTTTGACACATTTGTAGATAATGTTGAAGCATCAGCTTCTTTATCAAATAATCAAAAACAGGATTTGAAAGATAAAGCAAAAAATGTGTATTATGATGCTCTTAAAGCAAGACTTGACAGCGCTAAAACTACAAACGAAATTTCTGCCATAAATGAAGAAATTACGAATTCCGGTGACAGATTAACAGATGAGAACAGAATGGAACTTTTGGATAATATATCGTTCTTAAATAACGATATGATGAGTTTGATAAAAGATGGCTTGAAAAAAGAAGAGAATATAGATGTTGAAGTTGAAGATGTTTCGTACTTAAATAAGAGTATGTCTTATTGGAGCGGGAACAGTAAGATGTATTACAAGATGTTTGTCTATAGAATAACAACTCCCAAAGGTGTCAGCATTGATATATACAGATATTCTAAAACAGAAGATACTTTTTCTATCGGAAACAAGAGAGAAACTTATGAAGGCGTAAGAGATACCGTTAAATCATGGCAGCAGCTGCTTGATGCAGAATATGAAGTAGAATCTCATGTAAAACAAGATACTGATAACAAAGATAATTATATTCAATATTTTACGGTTACAAAGAACGGTATAACTTTTGATGTTTATCCGTTTAATGCTAAGGGCGAATATGACTTTGATATTGATAAAATTAATGAGTTGACGGATGTTTTATCGAATTTTAAGTCTGAATTGGAAAATCTTGGTCTTGGCTATCATGTAGAAATGAAAACGGATGATAATAATGCCGTATATTTCGAGATAACCAAAGATGGTTTTGTCGACGGATACGGAGATCTTATCGTTGCAAAAACTTATCCTTACGGAACAGACGGAAAACTTATAGATTTATTCAAATATGATAATTTTACGGCTCAGGAAATTGCCGATTCTTATTTGTATAATCAAAATGCTTTGTTGGCAGGCGGAACTGCAAATGTGAAGAAAGTTTTAAATGTTGAATTATACAATACGAAAGATCTTTTTGAAAATTATGAAGATGTTGATTTTGATTCTGCTTATTCTTCTTTAATGAGAGATTTGCAATCTTCCGATACTGCAAAATATGCACCGCAGGCGTTTACGGTAGGTGACGGAACAACTATAACTATAGTTGCAAATGCGGAAAGACAGAGTAACGGCAGAATATCCGTTTCTTATACAAAAACAGAAAAAACTAAAGATGGAGAAGTTTATACAACAACCGTTTCTTACAAGGAATCGGCTAACGGTTCTGTTGTTACAAAAACGAGTGTAAGAACGGAAAAAGCTGTCGACGGAAGCTACAGTGAGTTGACGGTACGTGATGACGGCGGCGATAGAAATTATATATACACAAAATATGCTTCCAACGGCGATAAAACCGAAGAAGTAATTAATAATTCCGGAAATACATTCTATACCGATGAAGGAAAAGAAGTAAAAGTATTCTCAAGAAACTTCTTTAATGAAGATAACGGTGCATACTTGGGAACAGAAACGTTTGCGTATCTTGATGAAGAATTCTATTTTATCGGAACTAACCTGATTGATGTAACGTATACGTTGGATTCTGACAATAGTTTAAGAATCTACGATAAAAATGTATCCGAAACAGATATAAAAAATATAATTTACGATAATTTCGGGCAGCTTGCATATTATAGAAGAAAAAGTGAAGTTGCATTGAGAAACTGCAGTATTCCTGTAAAAACCGTTAACAAAAGCGGTAAAAAAATAGAAATATCTTTAACCGGTTTTGCATATGATTCACAAAACGGTTCATATAAAGGTAATGTTGTTGCTTCTTGGAAAGAAAACGGTGTTGTAAAGACCGAAGTTATAGGCTCAGTTTTGTTAAATGATGTTAAAAAAGAAGATTTGTCAATATATGCAGTCGACAGTGAAACAGGCGAAAGAACTGCGTTTGTCAAAAACGGTGAAATTACTGCTCAAGATGTAAGAAGTGCTTTGATTACAAGGGGCGATTCCAATGTTGATAATTATGACAGTTTGGGATATATGTTTTTCTGTGCAACGCAGATGAATAATCTTGCAAAAGCAGGTGATGAAGCCGGTGTAAAAAAATATGCCGATTTATTGGCAAGCCAAAAATATGCGGTAAAAATTCTTGAAAACGGTCATACTGCAAATATAGTCAATATCAGGTATGAAAACGGTAAATTTATCTGCGATATAGTTGATACTTATAGTAATGAAAACGTTTATTTATTCTCCGTAGAGCTTGAACTTCCTGAAAATTATGACGGAACGATTGAGACGGGATTTAAAGAAATGTTCGATAATAAACGCACACAAAACGGTAACGATTATTATAGCGGTGTTTGCGTCCCATATGACAAAGATTTGGAAACTGACGGCAATTTGGTTATTCGCTATGATAAAGAAGATAATCAACTTCACTACATCTATAACGGAAAAGAGATAAATACAAATTACGGTATGAAGTATTTAATAAAAAATGCCGAAGCCGGAGTATATATGGATTCAGTAAAAGATGCGGATCCCATTATATCGCCTGTAGTTATTTATATGCCTGAAATTATCTATATGGAAGATGGTTCAAGCGTAAAAACAAAAGATTTAACTGATTTTATAAATAACAAAATTTCGTCTATAGAAATTACCGATGATAAAGGTAATACCAGAAACGTAAAAAGTTTGTCCGATAAGTTTATGGATGCATTTGCCGAAACCGGTATTTATTATATTACGGATAAAGATAACAATATAGTTTGGTTGTCGTCCAATAATGCCAAGTTCAGTTTTGAAGACGAATCTGATCCCAACAGCGGAATATTGACGGTTATATCTTCAGGAGGAGATAAATACTTCTCCAGTAAGAGTTATCTTGCAACAAGAAAAGATGATGAAGAAACCGGTATCCCAACATACCAAATAAATAAGAAAGACAATATTCAAAGTGATGAAGCTATAGTGGAAACAAAGGGTATGAGTTACGGCGAAATGGTAGATGATAAAAAGTATTTCTGTTATGATGAGAATACCCCGTATAATAATGAGATTTTGGAAAGTTTGTTTGCAACCGTAAAACCTTACTGTGATTATAGTTTGGATGAGCTTACATGGACAAGAAGAATAGTAAAAAATCCTAACGGAGAAGAAGTTCTTGTAAGTTGGGAAGCATTTAAAGACAGCTCCACTCCGCTTGTAAAAATTACACCGGAAGGATATGTGGATTTCACTATAGACTATGAAATTAACGATAAAGAATATAGCGGAACCTCTTTAAACTGCGGTCTAAGATATAACTTGTTAAATGAAGATTTGTTACAGGATCCTATCAACATGGTATCTGTTAAAGGTGTAGGGACTGTAGTTCTTGATTCTTACAAAGGAACGGCTTTCATTGAAGACAGAGATGAAGATGGTGTATTAAGAAATAAATATCATATAAGAATGAAAGATTCTACGGATATGTTCTTCTATGGAAGTAATGATATAACTTGGAAAGATGCACTTGATAAATATTTCGGAAGTTGGCTCAAAATTTCTAAAAGTAACAATATGAATGAAATGATTAACAATGTTAATGACCTTAGAGCTGACGACGGCGATGAAGAAATTTGGCAGGTATCCGAAGTTGAAAGTTATTCTTACAGTAATGATGATCTTAAAGATGTTGTTTTCTTAAAAGGCAGTGCTGAAGATTACGATGTGTCAATCTTGATGCTGCTAGGAATACCTACTAAGACAAGAACTTATGCAATTGATTATGATGATGAAGGAAATTCCATGCTGAAATTTAACGAATACGGAAAAATAAGTGAAACTGAAAATGAAGAGAGATGCGTAAGCTACAGCTATTTTGCCGGTGTTGATTGGGAAAAAGGAGAAAACAGCAGAACGAAACTGGGAAGAATATACAGCAGAGAACAAATATATGCAGGAAGACAGTATCCTTTAAGAGAATATGAAAGAGAACTTGATTTCTTGGGCAATATCAGACAGCAGTATGAAATAGAAGGCGGACAATATGTTTCAGGTATTTTAGTTCCGGAATATGATCAATACGGTATAGGTTTAAGGTCTTATTCCGTAGAGTTTGAAAACGGTGTTGTTAAATTAGAGAGTATGTCTGAGTTTACCGATAGAGTTACCGCAAATGCAATAGTTTATGATAATTCCGTAAATACGGTGTTATTTGCCCATGAAAGAACTCAGATTGAAGATACGGCTCCTTATGAATTAAGTGAACAGCAACAGAATGTTATCAGACTTATATCCGACTCAAACAGAGGAGATATTTTTGATTTTGAAAATGCTTTAATAGATGGAACTACGCATACCTACAAGGGATTGAACGATAAGGATTCCGTAACCGGTTACGATGAGAAACTTAAAACGGAAAAATCTTATATTATGAACAATGCCGAAGGGAGAACATGTATAATACTTTCCAATATGGAACGTAATGAAGATGGAAGCATTAAAAAGAGCGGAACTGATTATACGGATGCTCAGCTTTCACAAATGTCTGATACAGAAAGAGAGAGAGTATATTTTGAGCAGGTATTCGGTTATCCAACCATAATATCTTTCAGTTCTTATATGCAGGGAGAGACTACAAGTTCGGAAAGAAGACAATTGAATGTCGGACATCCTGATACGGTTGTTAATTTCCCTTACAAATTATCTTTAGATTTCAATAAGTATGTTGCAAAGAAAGGCGAGATAAAAGAAAGTTATACTTTAGCCGATATTGAGGGAACGGATTATATTTATGCTATGGGAGATCTTGAAATTCGTCAGTATTATAAGGATGGAGATAGTAACAAGCCTCTTACATCTTTAATTTATACCGTAAAGAAAAATCCCGAAGCAGAAAGATTCTTTTCCGGATATGAAGATAATTGGGTTTCAGGTTTTGGTAAGAGAGTGGGATTGGATTTTACATATAGAGATGTTAACGGTAAAGCATTGGCAGAGTATATAAATCAAATGTCAGGCTTGGTATTTGTATCGTTTAAGAGTGACGGTTTGAAAGAATTTGAGGTTTATGACAGACCTATAACGGATTCTCCTATATCTTCATTCAAAAACGGTGACTACGAAATTAATGTTATAAACAGAACCGGTAAATCTCAGTATGGTTATTTATTAAACGGTGAGAATGACGAAGAACTTGTTGCTGTTTTTGACTATCAAAAATTTAAGTCTGGTGAAATGTCTGAAGCCGAATTTATGGCAAAATATGCAGATAAAGACGGAAAAATTGTTGATGCTTGGGGGAAATTTTTTGAAACATTAGATACTGCGCAGAAGAGAGTTGGTAACGATCAGACTGGAGATGAAAAAGTTGATTTGAGAGCATTTGCGGAAGAACTCGAAACACAGGATCAAATCCCTTACGAGCTTGGCGGTTTGAGAATATCAAAAATATTTGATTCTACTACACCCGGAAAAGGTTCCAATGGCTTCTCTGTTACAAATAATTATTGGGAGCCGACTAACACATTAGCGAATCCGATATATATGAGATATGCATACACTTACGGTAAAAATGGAACTCTCGAAAGTAAAGTTCAGGCTGAAGCTGTCAGTAATTGGCAGAATGAAATGAAAATTTTGTGGAACAATATTGTAAAATTTATAGAACAATTTATTCCTGCAAAATATTCTCGCCCCGTTATAATAGCAGCACTGATATTAATTCCGGGATTGTTTGTTATATCGATAATTTCTGCATGGCATAAAGGAAATAAAAAGAGAAAAGCTGTTAAGAAGAGAGCTTTGAAAGGCGGCACTGCTCCGGATGATGAAATAGATGCAATGAAAGCAGAAAAAGCGGAAGAAGCTGAAAGAGTTTCCGAAACCGTTTTATCTCAGGATAAACAGGCTGATGCCGCAAGGACGGTTACTTCAGAACAAGTAAATAAATTTAATTTTAATACACAAAGATTTAAGAGAGCTTTGGAAAGTTCCGTTATTTTAAGACAGAATCATATTGACGGTTATCATCAATGGGCAGTTGCAAATGGTAAAACAGGAACTGTAGCTGACATTGAAACCGCTTCGGATGAGGATTTGAATAACTACATGGAATCTTTTATGCAGAGAAAAATAAAAGAAAGCAAATTTAGTGATTGGATTAAAAATGTAAGATCTCTGCAGGTAAAAGCAAAAGACAGAGAGAAATTTATCAGTGATAATTCCGATCCTACAACAGCAAGCGACGAATTAAAATCAGAGTTTGAAGCTTACAGCAGAGGTATGGATGCAGTGTCCGTATTTGACGAATATAAATGGTGGATAACCAATGTCATGGCTGAAGCTTATGTACAGTCATTGCAAGGTCCTGTTCAGGAAGGTGTTGATAGACAGAATTGGCTTCAAAAACAAAAAGAGTATTTTATCGAAGAAAATGCCAACATTGATAACTTTACAAACGAAGATTTGTTGTTGTTCTACTACATTTACTTGGCTATGGATTCCATGAGACAGGAAGCTATGTCATTTAGAAACTTCTTATTCTTCAAAGCCAAAGAAATGATTGCGAACGGAGAAAGTGATACAGTCGGTTATATGATAAATCAGGAAGCTTCCAGATTTATGAACCTTGTAGAGAGCGGTATTTCCATACAGGAGCAGATTAACCAAATGGAATATGCTTTGAGTCAAATGACACCGAAACAGCAGAGAAGCAAACTCGGCATAAGATTGAAGAAAGGTATAGAATATTACAATGCTCACAAAGCTGAAATTGATGAACAGGAAGGCATATATAAAGCTACAATACTTGGTTCTTATAACGGATATGCTGTTCCTAAAAATGCAGAAGGTAAACCTGCTTTTGGTCCGGGTTCTACGGTTTTCTTAAAATATACAGCTATAATGGATAAATATTTTAAGAAATATGGTTTCAGAGCCATATTCGGTGTAAAAGGCGGTTTCGGTCCGAGAGTTCAAACAAGACCTGATGAAAATATTTCTTACTACGATATAGATGCAATATTCAGAACGCCGGAATATATTGTAAACTACAGCGATTTTGTCGATAAAAATCTCCGTGACGGAGAATATTCTAAAAACAATGACACCGATACGAATAAAAAGAGCTTTAAGTTCTCTGTAAAAACACTTCCCTTCAGAACTTATATTCCTTTTGTCGGAACTCTTTACAGCTTGACAATGTCAAGGAACTTTATAGCATTATGGCTGGGTAACTTAACCGTTACGGGTACTATAGTTGCAGGCTTTATTGCAAGTACGTTAGGTGCAGCAATATTACCGGCAGTTGCAATAACTTTTGCAGCAGGTGTCCTTATCACAACAGGTGTTTATTTAGGTTTGAGAGCCTATAACAAACATTTACAAAATGATTTGAACCCTGTTAAAACACAGTACGGCAAAACTATATTTAATGCACAAAATAGAGGCTTGAAAGGCAGAGAAGATATTAAGAGAGCCAAGAAAGCTATGGCACAGAGAATAATTCCTTTACTTATTATAAAAACTGCATGGGAAGCTGTTTTAGGATATGCAGCCGCCAACTTAATATTTGAAAATGTTGTAGGTAAACTCGCCGTATCTTCCTTTGGAAATTTAGGCTTATTTACAATGCTGACACCGTTCAAATTTGTATTTATTGCTGTTTTCTTAGGTGCAGCACTTACTATAACCATGCATAAGAAAATAGATACTATGCTCGAAAAGAAATATACGGATATGGAAGGCAAGAAAGATGCTGCAAAGATTAAACGTGCAAGAATTTGGGCTTCCGTAGGTACATTTGTAGCTCCGGCAATCGGATTACTTTTGATGTCGTTTGTTGCTGCAATACCGGGTATATCAGGTATAGTTTATGCGGCATTTATTGCTGTTCCAATATTGGCATTTACACTGCTTGATTTCTACGGTTTTAACGATATGTTAAAAGCTATAGCAATAAGAAAACAGAAAATGAAAAGAAGTGCTTTTGTTGGTAGAAGTTGGGAAGCTTTCAAAAACTATACCATTGAAAAAGGTTCATTTACGTTAGGTGAACTATATGCCGACTGGAAGGCTACTTTCTTGCCGGAAGATGTTGAAAAGCGTCTTACAGAAGAACAGAAACAAGTTGCTTTTGCATTGTATTTTAACAGCGTATTAAAAGATTATTTTAGAACGGATAGGATATCGAAATCGGAATATGAAGCTTACAAGTTTGAAATTTCAGACTATAAAGACGGAGATAATCTTGACAGGAAGATAACTAAATATCCTGACTTGTCTGAGAGTCCTTCTGCTTTCGGTGCAAGACAGTTGTTCTACAGATTGCATCAGGAAAGCAGTATCAGAGCAACTCAAGGTTACAGAAATCCGAATATTAAAGATATCAGCTTGGCGGCACTTGTTCCTACAAATGATGAAGCTGTTACAAACTTAATGGGAGCATTAAATGATATTCAGGCTGACGGAAATACATTGTTGACACATTTAATGATACAGTATTCCGGTGAGTGGGCAAATATGCTTACCAGGTTGGAGCCTGTAGTGCGTGATGGCAAATATTATGCCGTTGATTTTAGAGGCAGAGAAAAAGAACTTACGGAAGATGATTTGGAAGTTCTCGAACAGATGAAGAAGATGCTTAATAGCGACGGTTCCGTAGTTAAGGGAAGAAAACTTACAAGAGAAAATGGCTCTGAACTTCCTGACTGCTGGATTAAAGAAGAAATTACCAGATGGGCAGATCCGAAACTTCAACCATTGTCTCCTCTGCATATAGGTCTTGCAAACTTGAGAGATACTCTTGATTTCTTGGCTGAAATTGAATACAGTAATATCAGAAAAAATGGCGAAAGTGAAAAAGATTGGCAGGCAAGAATACATAATATGGTTGATGATATGAGTTGTTTCCAGGCTATATCAGGTTATCAGCAATTCGGTAAAGTTTATAACGATGGAGAAGGTGCAAATGATCCGAGAGTTATAGGACTTTTCAGAAATATGAAAGAGTTCAGATTTTTGACGGTTCCCGTACTGCACGGCAGAGATCATACTTTTGCAGATTATAAACATTTGAAAGCTTTGGGAAATTTGGCTTCCGATTATGACAGGAATTTAATACTTGAAATTGAAAAAACAGATATCGGAAAAGAGTGGAAAGCAGGAACAAAATTTGACGGAAAAGTTCATTTGATTTCTTTTAGAAGGCTTGAAGCTCAAGATGTTTCTTATGAAAAGTATCAACAATTGTTAAAAGATGAAAAAGCCGGAATGCTTACTACTGCAGACGAATTTTTACTGAAACAGATAAGAATTGAACTTGACAAAGAGAAAGCTAAATTTGACAGATGGGAAGCCGAAGGCAGAGAGTCTGCAAGAGTTGTCGAATATAAAACTAAAGGTGAAGAATACTTATTTAGTCAAAAAGAAAACGGTTTACTTTCAGTTGTTGTATTTAATGATGAAAAAACTTATGCAACACCTTATGAAGGTATGTTCGGCGGTGGTATTTACGGACAGGGAAAAGTTGATCATCATACATATTTGGAAAGCTATATTCAAAATGATTTTGTTTTACAGTTGGATATGAACCAAGGAATAACTCAGCAGACTGCATTAACTTTCTTCTCCGCATTGCAGCCGTTGTTGCAGGATCCTGAAGTTTATAATGTTTCTATGCAGGAAAATATACCTACGGAAAGATTAACTAAAGTCGGTGCTAAAGGAGCATTGGCTGAAGCAGGTTTTAATGCTTCTCACGAAGATATGAACGATATGTGGCAGCTGCACATGTACGGACATCCGAATATTTTAAGAAGCTCTTTCTTAAAGGCAAAATCAGGTCAGAGTAAATCCGTAGTTTCCGAAGATGCTGCCGGCGGTAAATCCGCTAAAGCTAAAGGCGGTAAGACTATGGATGTTTATGGTATTGCCGTAGAAAAAACCAGAGAAGCCGGTGTTGCATTCCATACCGGAATGGTAAATAAATTTGCAATGGGTTCGGGAGAATTGTTACAGTCTCCTTACGAATATGAGTATCAGGTTGCAGAAGCTGAAGCTTTCGGTAAAGTAGGCAGTATATTTGCAGTATCTATGGACTTCCTTGAAGGACCGGGCTTCTATCTGAAGGAGAGATTAGTTGTTCCCGTTGTTAATATATTCTTGTTTGGTATATTATTCATTGGGGCAAGTCCGTTTGCTTCCATACCTATAGCATTCTTGCTTGCATTGTTCGGCGTTATGTTATCACAAAATGCCGGTTTACCGGGACTTGTAACCAAGTTTATGAACTATGAAGACGGAGTTAACTATGATCATAAATTGTTTGGCAAGCCTGCTCCTGTTTGGATAAACGAAATATTAAATTATTTCGGCTCATTCCTTGTTTGGGGTAAAGGTTTGTTTGCAAACTTCAAGTTCTTTGTTACCCAGATTATGACACATTGGGATGGCAGAATAAAAGGAACAAAAGGTAGAGCACAGTATGTTAATACAGGTAGAGGTTCAGGGGCAAATATTTCTGAAATTCTTCCGGGAGAAGGTAAAGCTACACCGGTTATGAAAGCTTTGTTTGATTCTCATCTTGCACCTGCAACATCAAGCATATTTATAATTTTTGCGGCACTTGCTTATAAGTTTACACCTTTAACGCAGTCGTTCTCTTTCTTGTACATATTGATACCGTTTGCGTTTATTCTCGGACAGACACAGATGCTGCCCGGATATAATGTATTCGTAAACGGTCCAAGCCTTGCTTGGAAGAATTTGATAAAAGAATGGAAATTACATTTTAAAGATGTAGGTGAAGCTAAGGGCTTGTCTAAAGTATCTAAGTTATTATCTAAGATCTTTACTGTTAATGGTTTAGTGACAACAGTAGTATTGGGTACATTGACGGTAGCAGATGGTATAGATACATTAGTTTATTGGTTAAGAGATCTCGGTCCGAGAAGTATTTATAAACATTTTGCTCAGAATAGTAAAGGCTCAGGTGTAGCAGCAATTGTAGAATCTTTGGCTATTCCGTTTGTTGTTTATGCTTTGTTCTCTATATTACCGTATCTTGGATTAGGCATAGTACCATTTATTGGAGCAGGTTTAGCTCTTATATATGTGGTATATTCTGCGTTAAAAGGTATATCGGATTACAAGAACGGAGTTTGGAAAGATGAAATTAACGAGCCTAACAGCAATATGTTTAAAACATTAAAAAATAAGATGATTTCATTAGGCAAAGCTCTTGCGAAAGTTAGAAATGGAAAACGTGGAACAAGAGTTAAAGCTTCCGTTTTGCCTCTTGCTTTACCTTTTGCAATTGCAAAAGCTTCTCTTATTGCAATCGCCGGTCTTGCAGTTTTGGGAATTCCTGCGATAGTTTATATTCGTGCCGGATACAAGGAACAACAAAAAGTTATAGATGAAAATAAGGACGATATTAAAAAAGCACTTGCGGAAAATGATTTAGATACTTTAAATAAATTGTTACTTACGTCATTTACAAAGGCTAAGACTACCGAACTTATAAAGAAAGCAGAAGAAAGAAAGAAGGCTGCTGATGAAGCAAAGAAAGCTGAAGAAGAAGCCGCAATTGAGCAGGCAGAACAAGCTGAAACTTTTGAAGCAAAGCCTACAGAACAGCAGCCTATTGAACCTGTTGTTGAAAAAGAAAGAGAAACAAATATAGGAGGTATTTCTCAATATATACCACCTATAAGTCAACCGGGTTTTGTGTCAGGTTCAGCTGTGCCTATGGAACAGCCTGCAGCAGAAGAAGTTGTTGAACAATCTGCGGAAGAACTTGCGGAAGTTCAGCCCGAAGAAGTTATTGAGCATCCTGTATCTGTTATTGCCGGAAGATCGGAAGGAAACATTCCGACTGCTCCTATCGTATCAAGAGCACAGCAGTTAGATGAAATACTTGAGTTTATTTATCAGCAGCTTAGATTAAGCGGCAGATATCATGTAAGTATATATGAACCTTATGCTTTGAACAGTGATTTAGCTGTAAGAAGTAATGAAACAGATACCGTAATAGAGAAAGTAAAGAGCGAATTAGAATCCGACGGCAATACTTTGGTTTATGTTCAGAAACAAGATGATAAAGGTTTTGATTTTGTTTTAGGCAGTAAAGAGGCTGAAGCTGATAAGGCGGCGGCTCAAAAACAATATGAAGCATCAAGAGTATCTTATGAACCTTATACTCCTGCTGCAGAATCGGAAGAACTTCAGCCCGCACAGCAGCAAGGTTTGACTCCTGAAAAGAAACAGGATCTTTATGAAATTGCAATGGGTTCTATACAACAAAATGAAGAAACTGCTGCAGCATTTGAAAGATTGGCAGCAAAACAAGCTGAGCAAAAAGCGCAACAAGAGTTGGAAGAGAAAGCAGAAAAGAGATTCAAAGGAATGACTCCTGTTTATGATAGAGTTAGAGATGCTTTGAAAAATAAACAGCAGACATATATTAGTTTTGAAGAGTTCGGTACAATTGGTCTTCCTGAATTGGAAAAAGTTATTGAAATATTTAGGGATAATCTGATAGCAGACATTGACGGCATTACCGAAGAATATCTCGAATCTTATTTTGATAGTGACAACAGCAGAATTGTCTTTGTAACTCCGGATACCGTTGCTCCTGTTGTTGAAGAACCTTCTGCAGAAGAGCAGAAACCGGCAGAGCCGATAACTGAAACTCCGGGTGCAGTACAAACCGCAGCAAAACAGGCAGAAGATACGGCAAAGGTTGTGCCTGTAGTACAGGAAGTAAGTATCAAATTTGGAACAACTAAAAAGAATATAACGTTTAATTTCGGAACAGAAATATACGAAAAACAAGAAGGCGATAAGAAATTGACTGTTGCTGAAGGTATTTTTATAAGTGAAGCTGATATTAACAGAATGATAGATAGCGGACACCTTACGACAAGAACAACCTCTAAGGGAGAAACCGAATTGACTACGGCAACAGGCGAATATTTTGGCAAAATAAATAAAGCCGGTATATTTGTAAATAAACTAAACAGCAAAATAGAATTTAAATTTAACGTGATGATGAGCAGAGATAATTTTGATGCAAATGCAATGAATATTTATTATCAACTCAACAGAGATTCAAAGAGAGTGTTTGATATGTTAGACGAGGAAACTCAGAGACATTTATTGCAGGCTGCAGATTATAAGACAAAAACAAGATTGTATATCGACAGAGATTCGGTTGTAAGAGACAGATTGTTAAAGTTTGCAATAGGTGATAAAATTTTAAATGCAGCTAATATTAAACAGATTAAAGAAATGGATGATTTTGATAAAGATGTTAAGAAGAGTATTTATGAATACAGAAACGGATTGTTGAATTATTCCTCTGCAGAATTTAATAAACTTATTCCTTCAACAAAAGTTTCCGATGGTTATCAGTCTGTTCAGAGACAGGAAGTTTACTTCAAGATAACTTCCAATACAAACCTTGAAACTTTATCCAAGAATAATATGTTAAATAAATTCAAAGATGCCGGTGTAACAACAATAGTTATTCAGGAAGACAGTAACGCAGAAGATCTTGATAAAATAATCAAATTCATAAGAGAACACGGCTTTGAAGTTATTGTTGAAGTTGATTCTGCAAATATTGATGAAGATGCTTTGAAGAGTTATGTTGCTGCAGATTTGTCAGGTATAAGATTGGTTGTTAAGGACGATATTACGGTAGAAAATATTGAAAGTGTTAAAGCTAAATTGAGTCAAACTTACGGCAATGTGATTGCTCCTTTAATGAGTGAATTCAAAACAATTCCTGCAATATCTTATGATTTCAGTATTAATAGAGGCATTTCTTCTAAATTTAATATAAGCAGGCAAATTAACAGAGCTATTGTTGAATTTATAGAGGCTAACGGTTTCGATTTGGTTGTAGATGCTAAGACATATGTAGATAAAGAAGATGACTTTGCTTCTTTAAGGGATAATGCAAAATTGGTAGTAAGAGTAAATGATAAAGATGCCGTAGATGAAACTGTCATTGCAAAATTAAAGAATGCAGGTTTGACTATATGTGCAAAAGCGACAAGTGTATTAAGTAAGTTCAATCTCGTAGAGAGCCTGAATGATAATATGAGAATGAGAGGAAGAGAAAGTACGTTGGAAGAGATTTTCGGCAGAGAAATTTCCGATATGTTTATCAACGGTGAAAATGAAAATACAACTGAAGATATGAAAGAGACGATAAGGCTTATCAGAGCCGTTTTGTCCGGAGACAGATTAATGACTTCTGATGACTATAGAAGATTAATTAATGTGGGCATAAGAGGGCAACAAGGTGCAGGTCTTACTGAAGCTGCAAAGGCTTATGCAAAATCCAACAGAGATTATGAACAGAACAGAGATATATACAGAACACAGGCGGTAAGAGATTTTGTAATAGGTGCAATGACTGCAGAAATAGAAAGAAGTGTTATTCCTGCAAATGTCAGAACCGATGGAAATAATTATAGAATTCTTGTCGGTGCGGCATTACAGATGATGATTGAAGGCGACAGTTTGTCAGCAATTAACGATAAAGTAAATAAAGCTGAAATAACAGCTCAAGAAACGCCTTATCAGTTATTAAATAATTCTACAATTGCTAAAGAATTATTGGCAATGTGGAAATATGAAGGAATGACAATAAAGATTAATAAAGAAAATGCAAAGACGGATACAATGACATTGGAAGGATTGATAAAACTGATACTTACCATAGATACGATATTGCCGGCAGAAGATTTGTTCGGCGATTCTTGGATGGTATCTACGGACGGTATTGCAAGTATCCTGTCTGCAGCATAATACTGAAATTAGATGCGGTAAAGGTAACCATCCCTTTACCGCATTTCTGGTGTGAAAATTTTGCAAAAATTTTGTGAAAAATCTTTGAAATACCAGAGTCGTCATTGCGATCCGACAATGTCTTTAATTGTTGTTCAATGTAGTTGTCGTTTATTGTACATTATAAATTGCCGTTATAGAGGGGTAAAAAAATGAAAAATCAAATCTTTAAAAAAGTCTGTGCCGTTATCACATCGTTTTGTTTTATGTCGATGGTAATCTCACCAAATGTTTTTGCCGCTGTAAATACCGACACGCCAAAAATGCTTGATGGGATAACTGCGCCCGAAACGGAAACTTCTATACCCCTTAATAATGTTCAAGATTCAATAATTTCCTCATCTTTCGGCAAAATAATAGATGTTAATAACAAAAACAGTGATACTCTTGTAATAAATATTCAGGATTTACACTGCGACTATTCCGTGCAGAAAAATATTTATAATATCATTGATGAATTGTGCGAAAAATATAATATAGAAAATATCTATGCCGAGGGTGGTATAGGTACGGCAGATTTCGGCATTTTGGGCGATATTAACCCGGCATATAAGAAAACTATTTTGGAAAATCTCTTAAAATCAGGCAGGTTAACCGGCGCCGAGTATTACACTGTTTTAAATAATAAACAAGGTTTCTTAAAAGGAGTAGAAAACGAAAAATCATATAAAAAAAATATCGTCAGACTTTCCGAAATATTGAAGGCCAAACGGAATAATGATAAGTATCTTTCAAATATCGACAGAGAAGTAGCTTTTTTTAAAGCGAAATATTTAACTTCCAAAAATAAAAATTTTAGTAATCTTCTTGATAAATATGAGAACAAAAAAATTTCTCGAAAAGAATTTTTATCCAAACTTTTTGCTGTTGCGGCAGACAACGGAATAAATACAAAAAAATATGAAAATCTGCAAAATGCTTTCAGTTTGGCTTTGTCTTCGTCGGATATAAATAAGAAATCTCTTTCGAAAGAGTTTGCTGCCGTAATTTCCGAAATAAAGAAAAATGTTTCTTACAATGAATATAATAAAATTATATCCTCAACGGCAAAATTTTCGAATTTTTCGGCTGCCAAAACCGTGATAGAAAATTATTGCAGTGCTAAAAAAATAAATATCGCAAAAGTTTACCCTAATTTAAATAAATTTTTATCGTTAAAAAAAGACTCTTTAAGTGTAAACCCTGTCGCAATGGTTAAAGAAGAAAGAAAATTAATTGATACGATAAGAACATATTTGTCCGAAACTCCGACAGAGTTGGAAATAGCTTATATAAGTGATTTTAAAGATTTTTACAAAAAATATATTTCTGCCGAATTATCGTCTTCTCAGTGGGAATATGTTAAGCTGGGGTTGGAAAAGTTTGAAGAACTTTATGCAAAATATTCCGTGCAGAATGATGTTGCAAATTTAAAAATGTATTCTCGGCTTTTAACGGATTTCTACAACGTCAACACCGAAAGAAACTCAATCTTTTTATCCAATATGGGCATTCTGAAAACTCCTGTCATTGCAAGTGCTTCTTCCACTTTGTCATCTCGAACCGAGCGTAGCGAGCGTGAGATATCTTCCGTTCAACCGCGCAGCGGTGTCGTTGCCGTTAATTCTTCTGATATTCCCTCATTATTTTCTGCCAAGAAAATAATGATTCTTGTTTCCGGCGGTTATCATACCGAAGGTATCACGGAACTGTTAAATAAAAATAATATATCCAATATAACAATAACCCCTGAGGTTATAAATGCATCAGCCGCAACAAGATCTGTTTACGAAAATCTTGTTTTGCATCAGGCAATGTCAGTAAGACAGATGATAGCATTGGGACTTATTTCTAATGCGTCTTCAAAGGAACAAATTTCTGCAGTTATAAATTCAATGTTCCCTAACCAAAACTTAGATACCATAAACGTAAATATGCTGGCAACACATCTTAATCAGGTATTTGCTCAAAATGTGTCGGTATCCGTTCTGCCTGACGGAAAAACTCTTAAATTTTCTTTCTCCGACGGTACGGAACAAACAATAGATATTACCGAAGATATAGCAAAAGTTGTTGAGCAGCAAAATATTTCTTCTTTGTCTGCAGAACAATTAAAACCCGTAACGGAAGATAAATTAAAAGATATGGTTTCTTTAATAGCTAAGACATCTTTTAATTACGGGCAAGATATTTTTGCTCCTCAAATATATCAAATTGCAAAAGATATATGCGTATTTACTGTTGACAAAAAATGGTATCTCGGTAACGGGGCAGTATGGGATATTGCAGTATCGCAATATGACGGAAAAACTCTCGACGGAGTTGAGCCGGTAATTTATGAATATATGCCCGAAATTATGCAAAAAGGACTTATGGCAAAAGAGGAGAAAAATCAATCCTTAAAGACTGCTCCCTTAATGACTACGCACTTAAAAAATTTGGCAAGTAGATTTTTCTTGTTTGTTATGGCAATGGTTCTTACCTTATCAATGACTGCCTGCAGCGTATTTGATAAAAAAGGTATTAACGAACAACCTTCTCAAATTGTATCCGTGATAGAACAGACATCAAAATCCGATGTCGTTTTAAATGAAGAGTACAGAACATTTAATGACAAAATTTCAGGCTATTTACAAACTTTTTATTCGGGTAACGGCAAGTATAATTCTTTCACTTACCGCAATATGGACGAGAACAAAGTTTTTGTTAACAATACGGCGGCATCCATTCAAAATTTATATGATCAGGCATTAGCGGCATTATCTCTTATGCAGATTGGCGACAGAGAGGGTGCTGAAAGAATTTTAAATACTATCAGCAGTAACGGAACTTTTTATAAATCAAACTTGGAAAGATACCAGGTTACGGGAGAAATGATATGGGTAGGTATTGCTGCCGTTCAATATAAACTTTTAACGGGTACGACAAGATATGATTCTTTAATTGCGGAAGTAGATGATTATTTGGATTATGTGCATAAAAAAGACGGCAGTTACTACGGACAGAACGGACATATATGGGTATCGACTGAACATATGCTTGATGCTGTTGCATATCTTAATTTAAAAAGTCGTTATGACGGTTCCGAACAGATAAAACAGGATTTGGAATCTGCTGCTGCATTCATATATAGTAATTTATATGATGCGGATAAGGGTGGTTTCGTCAGAGGATATAAAGATGAAGCTTATGTCTTGGATACTCAGGCGTGGGGAATACAGGTTTTATTGGCTTTAAAAGATTATAATCCTGAGATATATGAAAGTTCAGGATTATCAAATATTGATATCGATCGTTTGTTGGCTTTTGCCGAACAATTTAAATCAACGTCTGTTCCTGAAGAATATAAAAATTTATATACTTGGAGTTTGGATGCAGGAAGTTCCGTAAGTTTTGAATGGTCTATGGAAATGGCAGTTTCTTACAAACTTCTCGGACAGGAAGAAAAAGCTCAGGCAATTTTGGACGATTGTATTGCTTATTCAAAAGATTTGGGCGCTTATTCCGACTATATAGTTTATTGTAATAAAGACGGTTTATTAAATTATTATCCCGACGGATGGGAAGTTCACACGGTTAATGCTCTTTGTACCTCTGTAGGGCAGCAAACCCAGATTAAATACGGAATTTCTTATTTTTGGTTTTTGAAAAAAATTGAAGGTGTCGATTATTCTACGGAAATGACCGGTATGTCCAATGTTAATTTTATTATGGAAGAGGATTACAATTGGAGGACTTACGGAACCGACAAACTTGTGGATCTTACGGATGTAACGGATATTACTTTAAAAATGAAGTTAAAAGAAATTCCAACAAATTTCGATCCTAAAATAAGAATTCGTTTCTTACCGAAAAACCCCAATGCGATTCAGAATTTGACCAATATTGCCGATTTTGGTGTTTTAAGACATGATTATACTTTTGATGAGAACGGAGAACTTGTTTTAAAGCTAAATTTGGATAATGATGTTTGGATGGAACTTTGCGGAACTACAAATAAACCCAGACTTAAAGAAGTTTTAATGGATTATGAACATATGCAAATTATTGTTATTGCAGGACAGTATAGTTTTAATTACCGCTTAAATGACGGAAAATTGGACTTGGATATATCCATAGAGTTTTATGATGCTGACGGAAACCCGGTAACATTTTTTAATGACGGAACAGACTCGGATAACTCCATCCTCCCTTCCACATTTGCAAAGATAAATAATCTGATAGCGACGGGTTCCGCATCAATGTTTAATATTTTAAAAACCATTATTAAAGAAGAAACATGGAAATCTTTTCTTACTCCGGTTTCTTTTGTAGCAGAACATCCTTTAACCAATAAGGGTGCGGAAAAACTTTCTAAAATTACGATATTTGCTCAATTGATGAGCATTGTTTTATCTGTTGCCGTTAATATATTTCTTATAACTACGGGAATTGGTTTTTTCTCCTCGCTTCTTATTACTTTAGGAACGTTTATAATTTCTCAAATTGCAGCATTATTCGTAAATGTTACATCTCATGCCGTTATGGATTTCAGATTTATCAGGGCTTCAGGTTTACGTGAGGCTGTAAATCTTTACGGGAAAGAAAGAGTTTCCTTTAATGAAGACGGTACAATATTTATTTCTCAGGAAAAGAAACCCCGTGTAGTTTCTTCTTTGGCAACACCTTTCCCGTCGCTTTATTCCGATGTTGAGTATAACCGCACAACTTTCGTTGTTACTGAACTTCCGGGAAATGAAAAAGATTTTAATTTTAGACCTGTTAAGATAAAAGTAAAAAATGAATACGGAAGTTATTCCAGAGTTTGGCTCGGAAATTATCGGGAAGTCATGGTTATATATGCTCCCAACATAAAACCGGAAAATCTTGTATCGGAAATTATCAACAGCTATGATTTTACAAGGCTTTTCGGTCCGAGATTTAAAAATGATTTTGTTCAGATTGATATGACTAATCCCGATAGAGAACTTTCTTACACGCAGGCAGGGCATATCATTGTAGGAGAAAATATTTTAAAGACGGGAGAATATATCGACTACAGAAAAGAGGCAGCTTTGGTTGCCAATAAAAAAGTCGATGCTGTAACGATAAATCAAAATATTGCGATATTTATCGACGATTCCGCAGATACTGTTTCTTCGCCTGATGATATGGTTTCTCTTGTAAATTCTTTTGTTAAATCCGACAAACTCGGTACAAGTGCGAAAATTTTATTTTATTCTTCTTATATCGGTAAAATTATAAACCTTCTTGAACAAAAATTAGGCAGTGTCGATCTTGCGAGAGAAGAATTTTTAAAAATTATTAAACAGTTAAAAGATGACAATATAGAAATTTCCGTAGTCTTCGACGACTCCTCTTCTTCCAATCTTCCAATACTACAAGCTTCCAATCTTTCAAATTACGGTATCTTCTCTTATGTAGTCGACGGAAAATACTTTGACAGCGTAACATCAACCGAAACAACCGTAAAAATGATATCCGACTTAAATAAAATAGACAGTTTTGACGGAAGTCTCTCAGTTCTCAAAATCAGTCGCTTCAAAGATGAAATTGACGAAACTTCCGGAATATTCACTTTTTTAAATTCTGCCGTTAATATCAAAAGAATAATGGAAAAAAGGAGTGTTGATTTTGTTAAACAGGCAGCATCAAATTTTGACTATGCTCAAATTCCCGAAATTCCAGAACAAGAACTTATTGATATTATAACATCTAATCAGTCCGTCATTGCGAGCGAGACTGCGTCGAGCGTGGCAATCCAGCGTCGTTCTGCCGTTTCGGACAAGTTTCAATTATTGAACGATTATCTTGATCCGTTATCACAGATTTCCATATACTATGCTTCTTTAAAACCGAATGAAAAAGAGGCTTTTACGGAAGAAATATTAAAGAGAATTTTAGCTGTTAATTATATGAGACAGCAAGGTATACAATACGGTTTGCGTGATCACAAACTGGAAGTTATGCTTGCCAATGCTCTCTACCAATCTGTCATTGCGCACACCGATACGGGCTCTCGTCGTTCTTCCGCAGAAGATTTGTCATCTTCTTCTCAGCTCTCAGCCGATTTCAAACAGTCCGTCGTTACTATGAAAGCATCCGAGGCGGAACGAACATTGAACGAACTCCTTGCAGTTTTATCTCAGCAAGCTTTCTCAAATAATAATTCGGATGCAATTGCTGCCATAATAGAATTAATTCCGTTGTACGCTGATAAAAATATTGTTCCGTTTGATACGGAAAGCGTGGAATTTATAAGTGATAAATCTTTAGTTGGGTTGAGGTCTGTATTGGCAGCGGCATAGTATTCTTTATAACGACATTAATATTTGGGCAATAATATTGAAATGCAACCACTTATGTATTATAAGACATAAGTGGTTGTGTTTCTTAATTTTTGCCGCAAATTATTTATTGTGATATTATCTTTTAAATTTATACTGCGTTGCAGCGAGCCTCGAGTACCTTGTTCACTTGTACACATCGGCTCGCTGTTGCCTTGTCTAAATTCAAAATATCTCGTCGCTCAAAAATTACTTTGTCATCTCGAGCGAGAAAATACGAAGTATTTTCTACAAGAGATCGTGTACCTGTGTTTTTACGTTTTTTGAAATGCCTGTCATTCCGTGCGTTTGCAACGCAGACAGACACGGAATCTATGGTTACGGTTTATTTACATTTTTTGTCGTTGTTTTTTTCTGTGTCGTTACATTTTATGTTTCCGTCCGTCATTGCGAGCCGACAAAGTCTTTAATTGTCGTTCAATGTCGTTGTCGTTTATTGTACATTGTCTTTTGGTGGCAATCCGGTGTCTTTTGCCGTTCATTACTAATTACTAATTTCCGTCTTGCGATTTTTTTCAGTTGACTAAAACTTCATTAAAATGATATAATAACTAATCTTTGTAATATGGTGCGGATATGGCGGAATTGGCAGACGCGTATGGCTTAGGACCATATACCGTAAGGTGTGGGGGTTCAAGTCCCTCTATCCGCATTACAGCAATGTACAATGTGCAATAAAAAGCAACGACAAAAACAGTTTGTCGTTCCGTGTGTCCGCAACGCGGACAGACACGGAATCTATGTTAAAGTTCATTTACATTATTTGTCGTTAATTGTAAATTATAAATTGAAAATTATACATTGCCGTTCCGTCTGTCATACCGCACTTGATGCGGTATATCGTCGTTAGAATTTATTATAAATTTACATTGTGTATTGTCTTTGTAGTTTATCATACATTATACATTGTACATTATACATTAACATAAGGGGTTACAAATGAGTGCTGCAAAGTATGAATTCAAATCAAAAGTCTTGGAAAAGAAACCATGTTTAATATCTATGGAAGTAGAAGTTGCATCTTCCCAAGCAGAAAACGAATTGGAAAATGTCTATAATTCCATTCAAAAAGGAGCAAAAATTGCAGGTTTTAGAGCAGGCAAAGTTCCTATGGATATGGTAAAGAAAAACTATTCCGATCTTGCAAAAGAAAAATTAATAGAAAGTCTTGTTCAGAAAACCGTTTTTAACGCATTGGAACAGGAAAAATTCGTTCCCATCACAATGCCGGTAATAACGAATATAGATTATGACTTCGGTAAAGATTTGAAATATTCTTTTAAAGCGGAATGTCAGCCCGAAGTTGCCGCAAAAGATTACAAAGAAATTAAAATAAACAAAGAAATTCATAAAATTACCGACGAGAAAATAAATGCCGAGCTTGAAACCGTCCGCGACAGAAACGCCAGCCTTGTAGTTTCCGAAGACGGGGTAGTTAAAAAAGACAGTTTTGCCATAGTCAGCTATGAAGGTTTTATGGACGGTAAAGCCGTTGAGAAGATAAAAGCAAAAGAATTTATGATAGATTTGTCCGCACCCAATACATTACAGGGTTTTAAGGACGGTCTTGTAAATGCAAAGAAAGGTGAAACAAAAGATATCGAAATAGAATATCCTGCAGATTACTTAAACAAAGAGCTTGCAGGTAAAAAAGTTATGTTTAAGACCACAATAGAAGAAGTGAAAAATAAAAAACTTCCCGAACTCAACGACGACTTAGCAAAAGATTTAGGTCTTGAAAATCTTGAAGATTTAAAAAAGAGAATTAAAGATTCCTTGGAAGCCGAAGAGACTAGAAGACAGAATTCCGAAGTTGAAAGACAGATTGTAGACCACCTTTTGAATAAAAATAAATTTGATGTTCCCGAGTCCGTAGTTTTAAACCAAAAAAATTATTTGATAAAGAGAATGTCCGACTATATGAAAAGTCAGGGTGCAAACGAAGAATTTATAAAAAAACAGGTTGAAGCATCGGAAGCAAAATATGCTGAAGAAGCGGAAAAAAATGTCCGTCTTGCTTATATTTTGAATTCCGTAACGGCTCAGGAAAAATTGGAAGTAACAAAAGAAGATTTGGATGCGGAAAAACAAAAGATGATTGATGCAAATCCTAAAAGAAAAGAAGATGTAGAAAACTATTTTAAAGAAAATCTTGAAAACATTTCTTCATCTTTAAAAGAAGAAAAAATATTTAAGTTCTTAACGGACAATGCGAAAATAACGGAAAAAACGAAATAGTTGATAAGCTGATAAGGTGATAAGTTGAATGGTTTGTTGTAAAAATTGCGAAGCAATTTTTGATAAATGTAAAAGATTTTTTGCAACGCAAAAAATACCGAAAACTGTTCAGCTCTTCAGCAGAGCGGACAAAGTCCGCGGCTCAGCTGAGGGAGCAAAGCTCCCGGCTCAGCTAAAATTTATTTCGTAAATTTTAAGGAGGTTTCGTGCCTAATTTTATCCCAACAGTAATCGACAGAAGCAGCAACGGTTCGGTCGGTTACGATATATACTCAAGACTTTTAAAAGACAGAGTCATTTTTGTCGGCGGTGCCGAAGGTGCAGTAACGACGGACTCTGCAAATGCGTTAATTGCTCAGCTTCTTTATTTGGATGCCGAAGACAATACAAAAGATATCAATCTTTACATAAACTCACCCGGAGGTATGGTTACGGCGGGTTTGGCTGTTTATGATACTATGCAGTATATTAAAAGCCCTATTACCACCATATGTATGGGAATGGCGATGTCCTTCGGAGCAGTACTTTTAGCTGCAGGCAGCAAAGGAAAAAGATATGCTCTTGAACATTCCAGAATAATGATTCATCAGCCTTTAATTTACGGCGGGGGAATTTCCGGACAGGTTACCGACATAGATTTGGAAGCCAAAGAGCTTATTATTACCAAGAGCAAACTTGCTGATATTTTGGCAGCCCATACCGGACAGCCGAAAGATAAGATAATTGCAGATACGGAAAGAAATTATTATATGTCTGCACAGGAAGCAAAAGAGTACGGAATAATCGACGAAGTTATAGTTTCAGGGAAAAAATAAAAATGGCAAATGATAACGATAACAAATTTACGGAACAAAAATGTCTTTTCTGCGGGAAACCCAGAACTGCAGGGAAAAAATTTATCGGCGGCGGCGGAGCGATAATCTGTTCCGACTGTATCAAGCGTTCCAATGATATATTGAATAGTTTTGAGAAAAAAGAAGAGGAACAAAAGCCCGAACAGAAACCTGTAATAAAGCCCGTCCCGAAACCTAAAGACATAAAAAAATTTTTGGACGGTTATGTCGTCGGCCAGGACAACGCAAAGAAAGTTCTTTCCGTTGCCGTTTATAATCATTATAAAAGAATTCAAACAAACATCAATTTGGAAAATGATGTTGAATTACAGAAATCCAATATTCTTTTGTTAGGTCCGACAGGAACGGGAAAAACGCTTCTTGCTCAAACTTTGGCAAAAATGCTTGATGTTCCTTTTGCAATAGCCGATGCTACCACGCTTACGGAGGCAGGTTATGTCGGCGATGATGTTGAAAATATCCTTACCCGTCTTTTACAGAATTGCAAATATGATGTTAAAAGAGCGGAAACGGGAATTGTTTATATCGACGAAATCGATAAAATTGCGAGAAAATCCGAAAATAAATCCATTACAAGGGATGTTTCCGGCGAGGGAGTTCAGCAGGCTCTTTTAAAAATTATAGAGGGAACAGTTTCCGATGTTCCTCCTCAGGGCGGCAGAAAGCACCCTCAGCAGGAAAATATAAAAGTTAATACCACAAATATTTTATTTATCTGCGGCGGAGCTTTTGACGGGCTTGAAAAGATAATAGAAGCAAGACTCAATAAGAAAATTATCGGTTTCGATACAGTAAAAGAAGAGTCAAAAGAAGATAAACTTGCAAATAAAGATAAAATGTTTGCACAGGTGGATACAAGAGATTTAATTAAGTACGGTTTAATACCGGAACTCGTAGGAAGACTCCCTGTTGTATCGACGTTGGAGCATCTTACGGTAGATGATTTAGTGCATATTTTAACGGAACCCAAAAATTCCATAGTGAAACAGTATAAAAAAATGTTTGAGATGGAAGGAATTGATTTGGTTTTTGAAGATGATGCTTTAAGAGAAATTGCTTCAATTGCCATAACAAGAAAGTCAGGCGCAAGAGGTTTGCGTTCCATGATAGAAGAAGTTTTAAACGAAACTATGTTTGAAACTTTTAACGAAAATATTTTAAAACAGTGTGTAGTAACTGCGGATACGATAAAAAATAAAACAAAACCGCAATTTGTTTACAAAACCGCTTAAACAGCAATGTTCAATGTATAATGTACAATGTACAATAAAAAGCAACGACAAAAAACAGTTTGTCATTCCGTGTGTCCGCAATGCGAACAGACACGGAATCTGTGTTAAAGTTCATTTACATTTTTCGTTTTTGTCGTTTGCCGTTAACTATAAATTATAAACTGTCGTTTTTGGAGGTAGCTTCATGAACGAAATACAAAATAAAGTAAACAGCATTCCAAAAGTCTTGCCTATGCTTCCCGTCAGGGATGTAGTAGTTTTTCCCTCGATGGTGCTTCCTTTGGCAGTAGGCAGAGACAAATCCATCAGAGCCTTGGAAGAGGCGATGACCACCAATCGGTATATATTTATTGCCACACAAAAAAATCTTCAAATAGAAGAGCCTACTCCCGACGATATTTTTCATACAGGTTCTATATGCGAAGTTCTTCAAATGCTTAAAATGCCCGACGGGACTTTGAAAATTCTTATCGAATGTGTCGCAAGAGCCGAATGGACGGAATTTAAGCTCAGCGACAGAGGATATATTGAAGTAGGTTTGAATGTTTTTAATGAAGAAATAGAGCGTACGCCGGAACTTGAAGCAGTTATGAGAAGAATGGTTGCTCTTTTCGAGCATGTCCGTCTTAATCCCAGAATGCCTATGGATATTTCAATATCCGTTTCCAATATTCAGGATCCGTCCAAGCTTGCAGATACGATAGCTGCACATATCTCGATAAAGAACAGTGAAAAACAGATGATTTTAGAGGCAATTAATCCGTTAAATCGTCTGAACAAAATAATTGAAATTTTAAATGCCGAAATAGAAATATTAAATATTGAGAGAAGAATTCAGACAAGAGTAAAAACTCAAATAGAGAAAAATCAGAAAGAATATTATCTTAACGAGCAGATGAAAGCTATTCAAAAAGAACTGAAACAGAAAGACGAAAACAGCAAGGAAATCGACGAGTTAAGAGAAAAAATAAAAAACAGTTCCATGAGCGACGAAGCACGCGAAACTGCGGAAAAAGAACTTTCCAGAATGGAAAAAATGATGGCTCAGTCGCCTGAGGCGAGCGTTATCAGAACTTACATTGAATGGCTGCTGGATTTACCTTGGAAAAAACTTACCGAGGATAATCTTGATTTAATCCGTGCAAAAGAGATTCTCGACGAGGACCATTACGGACTTGAAAAAGTAAAAGAAAGAATTATAGAATATTTGGCTGTTCTTTCCAGAGTTAAAAAAATCAAAGGTCCTATCCTTTGTTTCGTCGGGCCTCCGGGCGTAGGCAAAACTTCAATAGCAAAATCCGTTGCAAGAAGTCTCGGCAGAAATTTTGTCAGAATTTCCATGGGCGGTGTTCGTGACGAAGCTGAAATCAGAGGACACAGAAGAACTTATATCGGTTCAATGCCGGGAAAAATTATCCAGTCCATGAAAAAGGCAGGTTCTTCAAATCCCGTATTTATACTTGACGAAATAGATAAAATGGGCAGTGATTGGAGAGGTGATCCGTCGGCGGCACTTCTTGAAGTGCTTGATCCGGAACAAAATTATGCTTTCGGTGACCATTATCTTGATGTAGATTATGATTTGTCCGATGTTATGTTTATCACGACGGCAAATACTTTAAACAATATTCCTAACACTCTGCTTGACAGGCTGGAAATTATCAGATTTTCAGGATATACCGACGAAGAAAAGCTTCTTATTGCAAAGAAATTTCTTTTAAAGAAGCAGATGTCCGACCACGGTTTGAAAGACGGAGAAATTGTAATTGACGACAGTGCCATAAACGAAGTCATCGCAAGTTATACCCGTGAAGCAGGTGTAAGAAATCTTAACAGAGAAGTAGCCAATCTTTGCAGGAAAGCCGCAAAAGAGCTGGCACTTGAAAAGAAAAATACGATAAAAATTGCGGCAAAAAATATTGAAAAATATTTGGGTGTTCCGCATTACGAAAGAGAAAAAATTTCCGAAAATGATATCGGTGTTGTTACCGGGCTTGCCTGGACTGAAGTGGGGGGAGAAACACTTACCATAGAAGTCAACAAAATGAAAGGTAAAGGTCTGCTTAATCTTACCGGTCAGCTCGGCGACGTTATGAAAGAGTCCGTTCAGGCTGCATTTACATATGTTAAGTCTTCCGCAAAACAGTTGAAAATAGACGAAGATATGTTTAAAGATACCGATTTTCATGTTCATGTTCCCGAGGGAGCAGTTCCTAAAGACGGTCCCAGTGCAGGGCTTGCTATGGCAACGGCTTTGGCTTCGGTCTGTATGAATAAACCCGTCAGAAAAAAGCTTGCCATGACTGGCGAAATTACGCTTAGAGGAAGAGCTTTGGCAATAGGCGGCTTGAAAGAAAAAACTCTTGCGGCATACAGAGAAGGAATAGATATGGTTCTTTTTCCCGACGGAAACAAAAAGGATTTGGTTGATATTCCGGAAAACGTAAAGAAGAAAATTCAAATGATTCCCGTTAAACATATGAGAGATGTTATCAAATATGCTTTTGACGGTATTGATGCAAAAGATACAAAAAATGACAAAAAAACTAAAAATAAAAAAGTAAAAAAATAAATTTAGTACAGGAGTGTGTAAAAAAATGTTTAAGATTTTGATGACTTACGACAGTCAGGAAGGATTAGATCAGCTTTTGAACCATCCGGATTTTAAAGTGGAAGTTCACGCAAAGCCTTCCCCTGAAGAATTTAAAGAACTTATAAAAGATTACGACGGTCTTATAATACGTTCCGAAGTTAAAGTTACTGCGGAAATTATAGAAGCCGCACAGAAATTGAAATTTATCGGCAGAGCAGGAACAGGTGTCGATAACGTCGATAAACAGGCTGCAACGCAGAAAGGTATAGTTGTGGCAAACGTTCCCGGCGGAAACACCATTTCCGTAGCGGAACATACTATCGGATTAATTCTTTCCATGGCAAGAAATATTCCCGCTGCAGTTACATCAATGCAGTCTCAGAAATGGGAAAAGAAAAAATTTATGGGTAACGAAATTTTCGGTAAAACGCTTGGTCTTATCGGTCTTGGCAGAATCGGAAACGAAGTTGCAAAAAGGCTTTTATCTTTCGGTATGAAAGTAGTAGCTTATGACCCTTTCGCAAATGCCGAAGTTGCAAAAAATAACGGAATAGAACTTACAACTCTCGACGAAGTTTTTAAACAGGCGGATTATCTTTCCATACATTCTCCTTTAACGGACGATACGAAAGGTATGATTAACAAAGCTAATATCGCTAAAATGAAAGACGGAGTAAGAATTATCAACTGTGCGAGAGGTGCAATTATCAACGATGCAGACTTGATTGAAGCGGTTAAGTC
Organism: uncultured Endomicrobiia bacterium; assembly: GCA_905234925.1. Classification (GTDB taxonomy): domain Bacteria; phylum Elusimicrobiota; class Endomicrobiia; order Endomicrobiales; family Endomicrobiaceae; genus Ruminimicrobiellum. The sequence goes on along the minus strand of CAJOJJ010000005.1, from coordinate 3,438 downwards.
CGGCAAAGTAGCAAATGCAGCTCTTGATGTTTTCGTTAAAGAACCTCCCGTTGATTGGTCAATACAGACTACACCTAACATTATAACAACTCCTCACTTGGCAGCATCCACCGAGGAAGCTCAGGTAAAAATTGCAATAGAAATGGCAAGCGTAGCAGTGGATTTCTTTACAAAAGGAATTATCAGAAACGCAGTTAACGTTGCAACTGTCGACTGGGAATCTCAAAAACAGATGATGCCTTATATAGAACTTGCAGACAAGATGGGTTCTTTCCAGGGACAGATTATAGAGGGTGGCATTTCAGAAATAGAAATAAATTATTGCGGAGCAGTTTCGGAATTTAAAACCAATCCTTTAACGGTTGCATATCTTAAAGGAATTTTAGGACAGATTCTTGACCTTAAAATTAATTCCGTTAATGCAACATCTGTTGCTAAGGAAAGAGGCATAACGGTTAAAGAAGCTATCGTTAGAGACTGCAAAGATTATAACAATTTGATTTCCGTTAAAGTTAAAACAGATAAAGGCGAATATTCTATGGCAGGAACTTTATTTGATAAACAGCAGAGAATAATTTCTATCGACGGATTAAATGTAGATGTTAAACCGGAAGGTCACAAAATATTTATCAATAATACCGATAAACCCGGCGTTATCGGAACTTTGGGAACAATACTCGGTTCTTCTTCCATCAACATTGCAGGTATGAACGTAGGAAGAAAAGAGTCCGGCAAACAGGCTGTAACCGTTCTTGAAATCGACGGTGAAGTCTCCGCAGATGTTATTGCTAAGCTAGCCAAACTTGACGGAGTAATGAAAGTTAAGAATGTAATATTATAATAAGATTACATTTATAGCGAAAAAACAGCAAATTTTGGACTACAATATTGAAACTCGCAAACTTATATACCGTGTACACTTTTGTACACTGCGTTTGCGAGTTTCTTCTTTTCGTCTCAAACTTAGCCTTTTTTTCTGTATCCTTACATTTTATTGATAAAGTCTTTTTTTTCTTTTTTTGTTATTCCCGAATGTCTCTGTCGGGAATTTATGTTAAATAAAACACCCCTTAGTCCATCATTGCAAGCCGACAATGTCTTTAATTGTCGTTCATTGTAGTTGTCGTATATTGTACATTGTATATTATACATTGTACATTGTCTTTTGGTGGCAATCCGGCGTCTTTGTAGTTAGTCGTTGCCGTTCTTTGTTGTTTCTATATTTAAGCTTGTTTCCAAGAGTCGTCAAAATCTGCAGGATAATCCATGATTTGAGAACCTAAAGTAATATTATACCTAATTACCAAATGACCTCTATTAGCAACTGTAGCCAAATTTAAAGGTTTTTTTACTACAGCATCAACATAAAATTTAGCACTATTAAAGTTTGATCCTATGTAAAAATAAGTGAAATATTTATTTGATCTTGCGTCGACACCTAAAGTTGATTCATTACAAGTCCAAACTGTATTTGTATGATAGAAATTTCCGTACTCACTGTAATATGCTTTTTCTGCAGAAAGAATCATTCCGAGTAATCCATAACCTTCAGATATCATAGCCTTGTCAACATACCCTCTATAAATCGGCACAGACACTACCGACAAAATAATCACTATTGCAATTACGATAACCAACTCTACTAAGGTAAAACCTTTCTTGCCGTCATTGCGAGAGAAGCGTTGCAATCCGGTGTCTTTGCTGTTCTTTAGTTTTTTCATAAAGCCTCCTTTAATTGTAAATTCTAAATTGCCGTTTTTTGTTTATTGTATATTGCCGTTCCGTCTGTCATTCCCGAATGTCTCTGTCGGGAATCTATGTTAATTAAATTCCTTTTTTCTTCAAATCATCCAATCTTCAAGAATTGCCAAAGGAAATTTTTTATGCTATAATAAGCCGAGAGATAGAAATGCCATAAAAATTTTTATCATCTCATCAATTTGTCGCTATGTCGCATTTTGATGCCTTATCTAATGCTATGTTTTAGCCGGCTCGGCTTAAATTTAAAAATTATTAAATTTATTAAAATATTATAAAAACTTATATTTAATAAGATTATATAAGAAAATATAATAAAAGTCAAGGCTTTTTTGTTGAGGGATATATAATGAGTAAAAATAAAACAGGTAAATTGATAGAAATTGCAATGTCCGAAAAAGATTTAACTCAGAAGATGCTTGCGGAAAAATTAAATGTTAAACAATCAATGATAAGTCAATGGATAACTGGAAAATCAAATCCTAAAATAAGCACTCTTCAGAAAATTGCAAAAGCCTTAGATATGCCGATTGATTATTTTGTTGAAGAAGAAGAAAATATAGCTGAAATAAATTCAAAAATAAAAATTGATATCAACAAAATGAGCAAAAAAGATATAGAATTGTTGTTAAATGAAAAAGATATAAAAATATTAAAATTAGAAAAAGAAATTTTATCTTTGAAACTTGAAAATGAAATGTTAAGGAATAATAAAGGGAAAAAATAAATAAAATAAGCTGATAACAAAAAAACAAGCAAAGTAAAAACACTGCTTGTTTTTTTCTTTGTAATTTCTTTAAAATTTACTATAATAGCAGATAATATTATGAGAAAATGTATTACAAATCATTTTAATATTTTTGCATTCATAATCCTTGCTCTTGTCGTATTTGGTTTGTATGGCAAAAGCATAACATACGATTGGCAGTACCTTGACGACGACGTTTTAATTCTTGAAAAACAAGACTATCTTAAACTTTCAAATATTAAAACAATGTTTACCGACACTTTTTTCGGTGTTCCGGGCGATACGGGTTACAGACCGTTATTAAATGTCAGCTTTGCAATAGACAGTACTTTCAGCGGCTTAAATCCAACAGCATACCATATTTCAAATATATTAATATTTTTATTTGCAGTATTTTCTATATATCTATTATTTTCTTATAAAAATAATAAAGTATGGTCTTTGTTTTTCAGCTTAATTATTGCGGTTAATCCTTTGTTGTGTGCAGTGGTCTGTCGTCCCGTCGACAGAAGCGACAGCCTGTCTTTTTATTTTTTAATAAAATTTTTGGAAAGTCAACAAAAATGTACAATGTATAATGTACAATGTACAATAAACGACAAACAACAGTCTGTCATTCCCGAGTGTAGCAATCGGGAATTTGCCGTTTCTTCTTCCGACCATCCGACCATCCGACTATCCGACCATCAGTCATCTCGTCGTTGTCGTTCCTGTAGTTACTCAGCTTCTCAGCTTCTCAGCTTCTCAGCTCATATATTATTTTTTTCTATGGCTCTTTTTACCAAAGAAACCGCCCTTGTCCTCCCGATAATATTCATACTATTCCTCTTTCTTCGCCGTTCCTCAGTTCCTCAGTCTGTCATTCCCGAGTGTAGCAATCGGGAATCTATGTTAAATAAAACCCCTCTTAGTCCGTCATTGCTAGCCGACGA
>CAJOJJ010000004.1:9716-44479 GCA_905234925.1 uncultured Endomicrobiia bacterium | reverse complement strand
AATGCTATGAAAAACCTTGAAAGGAAACAAAAATGTACAATGTATAATGTACAATGTACAACAAACGACAACAACCAAAACAGGTTGTCATTGCGAGGCAACGAAGTCGGCGTGGCAATCCGGTGTCGTTGTAGTTCATCTGTCATTCCCGAAATAGACATTCCTGTCATCTCGAGTGAGCGAAGCGACGAGAGATCTGCAGTTTGTTCTGTTGATGTTAATAAAACACCTTTTAGCCGTGCCGCTTTCACATTGGTAGAACTTGTAATCACAATTGCCATCGTTATTATCTTATCAGTAATCTCAGTACCAATCTACAGGGGATACGTCGATAAAGCAAAAATATCGGAAGCTTATGCTTTGTTTGGAACAATTCTTTCTGCACAAAAAGCCTATTATTCTGAATATGGAAATTTTTTGGGTCGTTATGAAGGTGGAGAATGGACGGATAATAATACGGTACTTAATATAGATGCCAGAGGAAATAAATATTTTACTTGGTTTCAAGCAGGTCCTGCTACTCCTGAGCATGATTTGAAAAAATATTTTCATTCTTATATGGCTATTCCGCAAGAATTGATGATTCCAAATAAAACAATGTTTTTGTTGCAGTATAATATTACTTTGGGTGGGAAAATTATTTATAAACAAGAAAAAGATAGTTCTTGGTTATAATATTTTAAAAATTTTTCTTATATATTTTATGTAATGTAGGGAATCTTAACATAGCAATATTCCTGGATATGAGAGGCGGGGAATCTTTTCCTTGCCTCTTGTATTAAATACAAATATACAATCATAAAAAAGCAGGGGTAATGCTATGTTTTACCCCTGCTTATATTATTGAGTATTCTTTAAACATACTATAAACTATTCATTTCCTGTATCATCTCTATCAACAAAACGTATTCCCTCTGTTATGTTATAATTAAATCCAAAAACTCTTTTTCCCGGTTCTTGTATTTCTGTCGGTTTCATAATGTAAGAATAAAATTTATACTTTGCCATATCTAAATTATGAGCAGTAGTAAAGAAACTTGTAAAATATTTGTTTCCTCTTATATCAATACCTAAGTCGATATTATTGGATGTCCAATAGTAATTAGGACCAAGAAAATAGAAATATCCATATTCAGAATAATAATTTTTTTGTGCTGAAAGAATAGTTCCTGCTAAGGCATAAACTTCAGCCATCTTTGCCTTATCAACATACCCTCTGTAAATAGGTACAGAAATTACAGACAGAATAATAACAATAGCTATTGTTATTACCAATTCTACTAAAGTAAAACCTTTTAATCTTTTCATAATTTTCTCCTTTCTTTATAATTTTTTATTTGCTATAATAAGCCGAGAGATAAATGACTCCGGAAAAGTTTTTATCTTTTTACAAATTAAAGTAAACAAATTTTGGTATACTTTAACTTGCCCGGCTTTAAATTTATATCTTTAATAATATTTTTAAGACAATTATTTTGTTCGTTAAAACAATAAATATGTCTCTTAGGACATATTTATAACTTATTTTTATTAATTTGTCAAGAATTTTATTTTAGAAGGAGAAATATATATGAAATTTGCGAAAACTTTTCTTGCAGACCAATTAAGAAAAGCTTTGTTTGAAAAAAGACTTACTCAAAAAGATTTGGCAAAAAAAATTAACGTCGATGGACCAATGGTTAGCAGATGGGTAACAGGAGATAAAGTTCCTACATTAAAATCAATAGAAAAGATAGCAAAGGCTTTAGATTTACCGATTTCATATTTTTTGGAAGAGAACAAATTTTCTTCTTCATTAAAAAAAGATGAAGATAAAAATATTATTTCCAGAATGGATTTGTTTGAGGAAAAACTGAAAAGACATGAAATCGAAATAAAATATTTGAAAGATAAAATAAAAAATATTGATAAAAAATAAAAAATTTTTATAAAACATACGAGATAATTGTATTATTTACTTTATATTATTTTTTAAAAATGCTATAATTTAACACACTGTTATGATAAAAATAAAAACCGATACCATTATAAATAAAGTGTCCGAACTTTGCGGGGATATCAATTTTAACCTTCCGCAGGATGTTTATGATGCCGTGTCGTCTTATATTAAAAACGACAATTCCGTTTCCGATGATATTTTAAAGCAAATTATTGAAAATGCCAAAATTGCCAAAGAGAAAAAAATTGCATTGTGCCAAGATACCGGTACCGCAAACTTTTTTGTAAAAATAGGAAGAGATGTTGAAGTTGTCGATGATAATGACGAAAAAAGTGATATTCTTTCTGCAATAAATAAAGGTGTCTCTGACGGATATACAAAATATTATTTGAGAAAATCCATTGTGTCAGACCCATTAAACAGAATAAACACTAAAGATAATACCCCTGCAAATATTTATATTGATTATGTTGACGGCGATAAAATAGAAATTACAATGCTCGCCAAAGGCGGAGGAAGCGAAAATGCAAGCTTTTTAAAAATGCTTACGCCTCTTGACGGTTGGAACGGGATAAAAAATTTTGTTATTGAAAGTATAAAATTAAAAGGTGCAAATGCTTGCCCGCCTGTAATTGTCGGGCTTGGGATCGGTGGCGATTTTGCTTCTGTCGGGCTTCTTGCAAAGAAAGCTTTGCTTAGAAAAATCGGCAGTAAAAATATTAAAGAAGAATATAACACTAAAGAGCAGGAACTTTTGGAAGAGATAAATAAATTAAATATCGGCCCGATGGGGCTTGGCGGGATGCCGACGGCGTTGGCAGTATTTATAGAAACAAAACCGTGCCATATTGCTTCAATGCCTGTTGCAATAAATATCCAGTGCCACTCCTGCAGAAGAAAAACTATAATCATATAGTTTTTCAACGTAAAATGTATAACAAAAAAGTGTGATTGTATCATAAAAGCAATCTCATTTTTTTATCTCTAAATAAAACTTTATTATACTGAAAAAAAAGGAGAAATATCTCTAAAAATTTCAGTGGCTTATATATGAAAATTTGTATTTTTATGTATTGTAATTTAAAATTTTATTGACCTGACTGAAAATACTTTGTATAATATCACTGAAAAAAAGGAGATATATCTCTAAAAATTTCAGTGGAGTATATATGAAACAAATAAAAAGACCTATTTATTTAAATAAATTAATAGAAAGAAAAGAGAACGGACTTGTTAAGATAATTACAGGAATAAGACGTTGTGGAAAATCTTATTTGTTAAATACGATATTTTCAGATTATCTAAAAAAAGAAGGTGTTAATGATTCTCATATAGTAAAAATAGATTTTGACTCTCCAAGAAACAAAAAATATCATGATTCTTTAATTTTATTTGATTATCTTGAAAGTTTAATAAAAGATAAAAAAATGTATTATTTCCTGTTGGATGAAATTCAGTTTGTAAATAATTTTGAATCGGTTTTAAATGGTTTATTAAGAAAGGAAAATGTTGATATATATGTAACGGGAAGCAATTCAAAATTTTTATCATCGGATATCGTTACTGAATTTAGAGGCAGAGGTGATGAGGTTAGGGTACAGCCTTTAAATTTTTCTGAATTTTTAAGTGCATACGAAGGTACGAAAGATGAAGCTTGGAATGATTATTTGTATTATGGTGGTATGCCGTTGATTTTGGATAAAAAAACAGAAAAACTAAAATCTCAGTATTTAAATGAACTTTTTCAAAAAACGTATATAACTGATATTTTAAACAGGAATAATTTGCAGAAAAATGATGTGTTGGATAATGTTATTAATATGTTGGCTTCAGCTGAAGGTTCTTTAACAAATATAAATAGAATAGCAAACAGATTTAAAAATGAAGGGTTTGAAGAAGTGTCTTTTAATACTATATCAAATTATGTGAATTATTTAATAGACTCTTTTATAATAGATAAAGTTGAAAGATATGACATTAAAGGGAAAAAATATATATCTGCACAGTCAAAATATTATTTTGCAGATATCGGATTAAGAAATGCCAGATTAAATTTTAGACAAATTGAAGAAGAACATTTATTAGAAAATATTATCTACAATGAGTTGAAAGTTAGAGATTTTAATGTTGATGTTGGAATAGTAGAGCATACTGTTTATATAAAAAATGAAAAAGAAGAAAAAAAAGAAAAAAAACAGCTTGAAGTAGATTTTGTTTGTAATCAAGGAAGCAGAAGATATTATATACAAACAGCATATGCTATACCTAATAAAGAAAAAATGGAACAGGAAACAAACTCTTTAACAAAAATACATGACTCTTTTAAAAAAATTGTGATTGTGAAAGATTCTTTGCTGCCTGTCAGAAGAACCGACGAAGGAATTGTAATAATAAACATAAAAGATTTTTTGTTAAATCCTGACAGTTTGGAACTGTAGAATTTTTGTTTGTAAATTCTTTACACAAATTATATAATAGAACAAATATGAAACTAACGACAGAAGAATTAATAAAGAATATCGATAAATTGTCGGCGGGCGACAGAATAGAACTGTCTGGGACGATTTATACGGCAAGAGACCAAGCACACAAAAGGCTTGTTGAACTTTTGGAAAGCGGTAACCCTTTGCCGATAAATTTAAAAAATGCCTGCATTTATTACTGCGGGCCATGCCCGAATGCCCCGGATAAAATTATTGGTTCTTGCGGACCTACTACATCGTCAAGAATGGATGTATATACACCGAAACTTCTTGATAACGGCGTAAAAATTCTTATCGGTAAAGGCAAGAGAAGCGATGAAGTTGTTAAATCAATAAAGAAGAATAAAGCAATATATTTGCTTGCAACGGGCGGAGTAGGTGCTTTGATAGCGGAGAGAGTAAAAAGTTTTAAATTGATTGCTTTTGAAGATTTAGGTCCGGAAGCAATTTATGAGATTAAAATAGAAGATTTTCCGCTGATAGTCGGTATCCAAGGAGACAAAACGTGTTTTTAGCTATAGACATTGGTAACACTAATATAACTTTAGGATTATTCAAAATAAATAACAATATTATTGACGATAAACCTTTTCAGATTTGGCGTATTGCAACATCTAAAAAGAAAACAGCCGATGAATATGCAATAAAAATTCTTGATATTTTTTATTATTCCAAAATAGATATAACAAAAGAACAGATTCAATCCGTTGCAATAGCAAGCGTTGTGCCGTCGCTGGATAACGTTTTTGCGGATTTGACTAAAAGATATTTTAAGAAAGAAGCACTGTTCATATCAAGCAAAAATTCCGGCGGATTAAGGTTTCAGTATAATAATCCGGAAGAAGTCGGTGCAGACAGAATTGCCGATGCCGTTGCCGCTTATGAAAGGTATAAGAGTGCGGCAATAGTTATAGATTTCGGAACGGCAACAACTTTTGACTGTATAGATAAAAACGGATGTTATTTGGGCGGTGTAATTACTGCAGGTCCGTTAATTTCTGCAGAGGCATTAACACAGAAAACCGCTAAGCTTCCTCAAGTAAATTTAAGTATGCCGGTAAAAATTATCGGGCGTACGACGGTTGAGGGAATACAGTCTGGTCTTTATTACGGATATATCGGGCTTGTAAAAGAAATTCTTCACAGAATAAAAAATGAAATGAACGAAGATAAAATAAAAGTTATCGCAACCGGCGGGCTTTCGTATCTTATGGTTAAAGAAATGGAAGATATCGAGGAAGTTATTCCCGAACTGACGCTTGAGGGAATAAAAATTATATCGTCTAAACAACAATAATTCTTGGGGATGAAAATGATTAAAAAATTTTTTGTATTTTGTATAAAAGCTTTTATTATTCTTGTAATTCTTGCGATTGCGGGTTATTATTCTTTTAACATCATAATGTCCGCATTTGTGCAGGAGAAAGAGGAAGTTCTTGTTCCCGATTTACAGGGGAAAAGTTTAACTGAATGCTTGGAAATGCTTTCTCAGGCAAAACTTGCATTAATGAAAGAGGGTGCGGAATTTAATCAGGATGTTCCCGAAGGAATTGTTATCAGACAGGTACCTCCTGCAGGTATGAATGTTAAAGAGGGTAAAGTTATCAGAATTACCATCAGTCAGGGCGGAGAAATAGTTTATGTTCCCGATTTGCAGGGACAGACGGTCAGGGCGGCTACAATATCGTTGCGTTCGTTAGGTTTGGTACTCGGAGAGCTTACAAAAAAAGCTTCTTTAAAATATGAAGAGGGAATTGTTCTCGGCCAGGACCCTGCACCGAATTCCACCATAGAAAAGGATTCTTCCGTGAATCTGTTGGTGTCTAACGGTGCTCCTGTAGATGGTTTGGTGTTGATGCCTGAATGGATAGGTAAACCTGCCGAAGCGGCAAAAAAATGGGCTGTTGAGGAAAATTACGACGTAGAGGTCGTATCCGATAAAACTTCTCTTGCTGAGCCGGGATACGTTTTTAAACAGAAGCCTGAAGCCGATGAAATAATAAAATCCGATACAAAAATTATTTTTTATGTTGCAAATGAAGAAAGTAAGCTTGCTATGGAAGAAAGGACTTTTGAATATATTGTTCCGGACGGAAAAGAAAGCAAAAGAGTCCGTCTTGTATTAAGTGATGAAAACGGTGAAAAAGATATTTTTAACGGCGTAAGAGAAAGCAAAACAAAAATTTCAATTCCCGTGAAATTTAACGGAAAGGCAAAAATAAAAATATTTATTAATAATATTTCAATAGAAGAAAAGGAACTCAATTGATAATGAAAAATATTTTAATAGCTCCGTCAATTTTATCTGCAGACTTTGCAAACTTAAGCAGGGATATTTCCGTTGTGGAAAATGCCGGTGCAGACTGGCTGCATATAGACGTGATGGACGGACATTTTGTGCCGAATATAACTATAGGTCCTGTAGTAGTAAAATCCATAAAAAAATGTTCCAAAATGTTTTTTGATGTACATCTTATGATAACAAATCCGGAAAAATATTGGGAAAGTTTTTATAAAGCCGGTGCCGATTTGATAGTATTTCATGCCGAAGTTGACTGTGATAAAAAAGAATTAATTAAAAATATTAAAAAAGCGGGAATAAAAGCAGGTATATCAATAAAACCCAAAACCCCCGTTAAAGATATTGTCGAACTTTTGCCTCTTGTTGATGTGGTGCTTGTTATGACTGTAGAGCCGGGTTTCGGCGGACAGAGTTTTATGCACGATATGGTCGGGAAAATTTCCGAGCTCAGAAAACTTATAGACGAAAATAAATATAGTTGTTTAGTGGAAGTTGACGGCGGAATAAACTTTGATACGGCGAAAATATGTATAGATGCCGGTGTTGATGTTTTGGTCAGCGGAAGTTTTATTTTCTCTGCTGAAAATCCGAAAGAAACGATTAAAATTTTGCGTAGCAAAATTTAATGTACAATGTATAATATAAAATGTATAATGTACAATAAACGACGAAAACTGCGTAGCGGTGTCATTCCCAAAGGTGACATTTATGTCATCTCGAACCGAGCGTAGCGAGAGTGAGAGATCTGTCGTTAATCTGTTTGTCGGGAATCCATAATTAAAAAAGTGCCGAAAACTTATCAGCTGCTCAGCTATCTCAGCTTATTAACTAAAAATTACGGAGTAATTTTTTTGATGTTAAAAAATTTTAAATTATTCTTAATACTTTCTGTTACTGCGGGAATGTTATTTCTTGCAGGTTTTTCCGTTTATGCGGAAGACGACGAACAAAATATTGAAACCGTGCAGACGGAACAAGCAGAACAAGCTGAAGAAATGTTTGATGCGGAAGAAGAGGATGTTTCCGAAGAACAGATTGAAGAAAAAAACGGAACGAAAAAAGAACTTGCAAAAGAAGTTAAAGAAGAAAAGAAAGAAAAACCATCTTTTATAACTAATTATATTTCAAAGAAAAATTCAAAAGGCAAAACCAAAAAACTTATTATGCAGGCAAGTGACGAGCTTAACGGTGCGGTAAGCGGATGTATTGAGGGTGATTACGAAAATGTAGAAGAAAAATTTCATAACTTTTTGGATAAAATAAATTCTTTGGATTTAATGCCCGAAGAAATAGAGTTTTTGCTTACCGATTGTGAAAATATGTTGCGTAAAATAAAAAATATGAACGATATCTATGTGAATAAAAATAATTTGTACAGAAGCAAGATGTCGGAAATACCGTTGGATTACGATGATATTGTTATTGATAAATGGATGAATATTTATACGAATGAGAAAGGAACTGCGAAAAATAATATGAGAATTGCTCTTGAAAGAAGCGGTAAATACAGAGATATGATTCTTTCAATTTTAAAAGAATATGATTTGCCCGAAGAACTTTTATATCTTCCTGTTATCGAAAGCTATTTTAATAATAACTGTGTTTCCCGTGCAAAAGCCGTCGGTATGTGGCAGATAATGGCACACAGAGGGCAGGCTCTCGGGCTTAAAATAAATTATTGGATAGACGAAAGACGCGACCCGGAAAAAGCTACAAGAGCTGCGGCAAAATATCTGCAGGAACTTTTCTTTTTGCTGGATGACTGGCATTTTGCTCTTTCGGCATACAACAGAGGCGAGTACGGTTTGATAAGCGATTTGAAGTTTTCCAATTCTTCGTCAATGATTGATATGAAAAACAGAAATGCCACGCCTAAAGAAACGCAGAATTATGTTCCGCAGTTTATAGTGGCTGTTAAAATTGCAAAAGATCCGGAAAAGTACGGATTTAAAAATTTACGGTTTGAAGAGCCGTTTGTTTATGATACGGTTATTATAGATAAAGTTATTGATTTAAAAATTGTTGCAAAATGTGCAGGTACGACGGTTGAAAAAATAAAAGAACTTAATCCTGCACTTCTTGCTTGGTGTACGCCGCACGGATATAAAAATTTTGAACTGCATATTCCCGAGGGAACAAAAGAAATTTTTTATGAAAATATAGTTAAAGAGAAGGATTTAAATCCCAGTCCGGGCTTTATAAAATATAAAGTTAAAAAAGGCGAATATCTGGAAAAAATTGCGAGAGATTTTAAGACAACGGTCAATGCAATAAAAGAAGATAACCCTAAACTGAAAAAGCAAAAATATCTTCAGCCGAATCAAATTTTAGTTATACGCCCCGGAAGAAAATATTATAATAAAAAGTAAAAAAATGAGAATAGTAATTAAAATTGGTACCAGTACATTAACCGACAAAAACGGAATACTTAATACACCGTATATAGATTCTTTTGCCAAAGAAATTGCATTACTTAAAAAAGAAAAGAACGTCGATATTATTATCGTCAGTTCAGGTGCTATTCGCGCCGGCTTAAGCTATATGGGCTTAACAAAAAAACCGAAACTTTTAAGACAGAAACAGGCATTTGCATCTATCGGTCAGCCTCTTATAATGCAGGCATACAGGCAGGCTTTTAAACCGTTAAATTTAATGGTATCGCAAATGCTTTTAACAAGATATGATTTTGACGACAGGCAAAGGTACATAAATATAAGGAGTTCTCTTAATGAACTTCTTCTTATGAAAAACGTTATTCCCATAATTAATGAAAATGATACTATTTCCGTCGATGAGATAAATTTCGGCGACAATGATACGTTAAGTGCAGTAGTTGCCGCATCCGTACAGGCGGATATGCTGTTTATCCTTACCGATGTTGACGGATTATATGACGGTGTTCCCGGGAAATCAAATATCATTAGGCAAATAACAAAAATTACCGACGAACTTTTGGAAATAGCTTCGCCTAACTCTTCCAGCGGAAAAGGTACGGGCGGAATGAAAACCAAACTTATCGCCGCTAAAATTGCGGCAAGTTCCGGTGTAACCACGTTTATCACAAACGGTTCCAAGCTGGATTTGATTTATGATGCTGTTGACGGAAGAGAAATCGGCACGTGTATTCTTCCGAATAAAAAACTTCAGTCAAGAAAATCTTGGATAGCATTCGGTAAGAAGCCTAAAGGCTTTGTTGTTATAGATGCCAATGCAACCGTTGCCGTAAGAAATAAGAACAAAAGCCTTTTGGCTTCAGGTATTATTTCATCAGGCGGCAGCTTTAACCGCGGAGATACCATCAGCATTATGGTGCTTGATCCCATAGAAAAACAGAATATTGAAGTTGCCAGAGGATTGTCGAATTATGACTGGCAGGACTTGAAAAAGATTATGGGGAAATCGTCTCAGGAAATTAAGAAAGATTTCCCGAATATGTTATGCGAAGAAGTTATACATCGCGATAATTTAGTTGTTATAAAATAACAACTAAATTTTATTGCGACCGAAATATTTTGGCTGCAATATTGAAACGCAAGAACTCTAGTATTATAAGACATACACTTCATTCTTGCGTTTCTTCATTTCGCTTAAAATCTTTTTGGTCGCTCAAAAAATGACTTGTCATCTCGAGCGAGACTTCGTCGAGAGTGGTAATCCGGTGTCGTTGTAGTTTCGCTGTTCTTAGCTTCTCAGCTAAAAATTGTTTCACGATTTTTCCGTTATCTCCGCCAGTTTAAAAGACAACGCTTTTGCCAGTTCCAAAAGTGTTGTTTGTATTTGGTATCCTATCTTCCCTGCACTGAAAATAATTTTTCCCTGCTCTTGTGCTGAAATATCAATAACGGTAGTAAATTGTTTTTTCATACCAAGCGGGGAACATCCTCCATGCACATATCCGGTAAGAGGGAACAAATCTTTTTGCTTTAACATTTCTACGGATTTTTCTCCTACGGCTGAAGCTGCCTTTTTTAAGTCCAGCTCTTCAGCAACAGGAACTAAAAATACATAATGATTTTTTGATTTTGATGTTGTTACAAGTGTTTTAAATACACAGGAAGGATTTTGATTTAACTGTTTTGCTACTTCCGCACCGCTTATTGCCTGTGTGTTATCGTATTCGTAAGTTTTATATTCTGCTTTATTCCTGTCCAAAATTCTCATTGCATTAGTTTTTATCATTTTCTATTTTAATCCTTTTTTATATATTTTCTTTTGCCGGTCATTATATAAAAAAATAATTAAAGGAGCAAATACTATAATAAAAAAATTGCAAAGCAATTTTTTTTATTATACAATATAAACAATATGATTAAAGTAGAAAATTTATATAAATCTTTTGATACCAAGAAAGTTCTTTGCGGTGTGAGTTTGGAAGTGAAAGACGGCGAAACTCTTGTTATTATCGGCGGGTCCGGAACGGGAAAAAGTATTTTGCTTAAAAATCTCGTCGGGCTTATTAAACCCGATTCTGGTAAAATTTTGATTGATAATATAAATATGATAACTGCCGATAAAGACGAAATCCGCGAGGCTCAAAAAAAGATTGGTTTTTTGTTTCAGGAAGCTGCATTGTTTGACTCTTTGACTATAGAAGAAAATATTGCTTTCGGTATGAAAAACCTTACAAATTTGTCAAAAGAAGAAATGAAAAAAAGAGTTACCTTGTGTTTGAATATGGTAGGTCTTAAAAATATAGAAAAGTTAAAACCGTCTGCACTTTCCGGCGGTATGAAAAAAAGAGTCGGTCTTGCAAGAGCGATAGCTTACAAGCCTAAATATGTTTTCTACGACGAACCTACGACCGGGCTTGATCCGATAATGTCGGATGTTATCGGGGAGTTGATAATCCACTTAAAAAAAGAACTGGGAATTACTTCAATAGTTGTTACCCATGATATGAATTCGGCATATAAGATAGCCGACAGAATTATAATGCTGTATTTGGGAAGAATTATTTTTGAAGGAAGTGTCGATAAATTAAAAGCGACGATAGCCAACCCGAAGACAACGGAAGATAAAATGTTAAAGCAATTTGTTGACGGCTCGAGTGCAGGCCCGATACCGGTGGAAAAGTCACTCAGCGACTTTTAATAATGTACAATGTATAATGTACAATAAACAACGAAAAGATAATTAGAAATGAGCAAATTCGGTGTCCTGCGGACGATTAACATAGATTGCGGACTACAACAGCAAAGTGAGGCTAGTTTGAAAAAACAATGATCAGAGTAAATATAAAATTTTTAGCGGTTTTATTTTTCTTAATATTTTTTACAACAATATCTTTTGCCAAAGAAAAAACTTTTATGAAAGAAGCTGTTGAAGTTGTTCCTGCCAGTCAGTCGCAGGATCAGGTAATAGCGTATCTTACCCAAAAACTTACCAGAGAAGCAACGGAAGAAGCCGGAACATTTATTACATCTGAACTTAATATAAAAAATTATGAGATAACAAAAGACGAGTTTTCCAGTTTTGCGGGAGCGATATCAAAAGTAAAAGTGGAAAACAAAGAAACCTTTACAAAAAACAATCAGCAATATGTTAAAGTGAAATTAAATGTTACCGTAAATACCGATAATGTAAAAACATATCTTGAAAAAATAATGCAGGATAATGAATACAAAAAAGAAGCAGAAGAATTAAGACAGAAAAATTTGGAACTTGAAAAGCAGTTGAAGACATCCACAAAGCAACAGTATGAAAAAGAACTTTCAACGCAGGTAAAGCAGCAGGTTGAACTTCAGAAAAAACAGGAACTTGAAATAGAAAAATTAACACTGAAAGCCAAACAGGAATATGCTAAAGCAAAAGAAGAACAGGATAAAAAGACTGCAGAAAGAGAAAAAGAAATTCTTGAACTTAAGAATAAAATAGCACAGGAACAGAATAATATCAAAAAAGCCGAACTTGAAAACCAAACAAGAATAAAAGAACTGGAAAATAAAGCAAAAAATGAATTAAAGAATTATAATGCGAAAACAAACTCTATGACCGTTCAGAAAGCTATAGAAGAAACAAAAAATTTGAGAAAGAAAATTTCCGAGATAACGACAAATTTTGAAACTTTAATAAAAGCTAACAGAGATAATTTAATAAAAAATTATGATGAACAGATAAAATTAGCTGTTAATGATTCCTCAAAAGGAATGTGGGAAACTCAGCAACAATACAATGAAAGAATAAAGAGTGGTAAAACATTTAAACAGAATCTTGAAGAGGAGAAAGCCGATAATATTTTCGAATATAATATTAAAACTTTGGACTCTATGTTTGTAACTCTTGAACCGTTCCAAAAGAGATTGAAAGAACTTCAAAACGGGAAATATTTTGATAAAAGCAGAAAAACTTTCGAAGTTGAGTCTTTAGGTTATGCAAATGCCGATGAAAAGTATTTCCCGATAAACATAAAATATAAAGGTGAAAAGTATAGTTTAAGATATGATTTTGACGATATCGGTATAGAAAAAGCTCAATTGTTATATAAAACACAAAAACAGTTTGTTATGGAACCGATGTTTTCGGTAAATAACGATATGAAACCGGAGCTTGTCGGCTTTTATAGTAAGCATCTCGGGACGAATGCCGAAAGAACTTGGGATTTGAGAAAGAGTAAATATAAAAATGTAAATTTGGAAGAACTTGCCGAGATAAAAGAAATAGAAAAATATAAAGAACTCGACGAAATATTAAAAACACTGAAACATATGTCCGAATTGGACGAGGTAAGAAGAGAAATAAATTCTTACGGAGTTAAATTCAATAGTGCTTACCGGAATTCCGATTTGGATAAAAACAAAAATTTTATGTCTCCGATTTTGACGGAACTTAAAAACGGAGATATTTTAGATAAACAAAATTATATAAATAAAGTTAAGCCGTATATTAAAAGGATAGTTGCAATTGTTGCAGGTTATGATGCTTTAGCATTAAAGGCAGACGGAACAGTTTCTTCCACGAATTATAATTCTAAAATGTATGTTTTTAGAGATCTTGTTGCAATTAGTGAAGGTTTTGGTACTGTTTTAGGAATAAGAAAAGATAAAACCGTCATAGCCGAAGGAGAAAATAAATACGGGAAATGCAATGTTGAAAATTGGTCAGATATAGTTGCCGTAGCGGCAGGAGAAAATCATACCGTCGGTCTTAAAAGCGACGGAACAGTTATTGCGATAGGCAGCAATGAAGAAGGTCAGTGTAATGTTAAAAATTGGAAAGATATTGTTGCAATATCTGCGGGGAATTCTTCAACTGTCGGAATAAAGAAAGATGGTACTTTTCTTACAGCCGGTATAGGTGATTATTATTTAAAAGAAATGAAAGAACCGGAAGATACAAAAACATTAGATGTTCAAGATCCCGATTATTTGAAAAAATGGGATAAAATCAAATATTCACACGGTTGGAAAAAAGTTGTTGCGGTTAAACACGGTTATTCGTATTTGGCAGGGCTGACCAAAGAAACTCAAGTTTCTTTAGTAGAACCTTCTCTTTTATCCGATTTTACCGAAGAAGATAAAGATAAAATATATTTGGCTTACGGTGTGATTAAAATTGAAGGAAGCGGTTCCCATATTTTATGTTTGAAAGATAATGGAACCGTTATTTCTGCAGGCAGGAAAGATAAGGGACAATGTAATACGAAGGACTGGAAAGATATTATTGATATTGCATGCGGATATGAGTGTAGTTTCGGTTTAAAGAAAGATGGAACGGTTGTTGTTGTCGGAAACAAAAATTTAGATACTGTAAGACATATTAACTTTTTGATGAAAAATTTGGATGAAAAAGGTAATATTATAGAAGATGCAGGCTATACTAAGAGTGCTTCTGAGCAATCTGTAAGTTCATCTTCAAGTTCGGCAGCAAAAGCCGCAACAAGAAAACGCAAATAAAAATTGCGAAGCAATTTTTATAATGTACAATGTACAATAAATCGCGAAGCGATTTCAGAGACTGGAAATTTTTTGTTAAAATAACAAAAGTGCAAAGCACTTTTACATATTTAGATTTGCAAGTTCGTTAGTGAGACGAAATATTTGGCGAGTGCGGTGTGCTGAAATAAAAACGAAGTGGTTGGCACATAAGCGAGCCAAATATAAAGTCGTAACTAGAAATTGCAAATCGTTATAAAAAAGGAATTATAAGTGTCTAACGAATTAAGATTGGGAATTTTTGTAACAATAGGAATCTTAGCGGTATTATTAACCATAATGCTGTTGGGAAATTACAGTTTAACTTCAAAATATGTAGTTAATACTTATTTTGAAAATACTGCCGGTCTGCCGAAAAAAGCTAAAGTAAAAATTTCCGGTGTTGATGTCGGAAATATTAAAGATATTGTTTTGGAACACGGCAAAGCGAAAGTTGTTCTTGTTATCGACAGAAAAATAAAACTTTATCCTGATGCAACTGCAAAGATAGTTTCTATGGGTATTATAGGAACAAAGTATATTGATATTCATCCCGGAACCGCAGTAGGCAACCCTATAAAACACGGCGAAACAATACGGTCTCTCAGCGGAGAATCTCTTGAAGAGATTATAGGAAATGCCGTTAAGAAACTGGATGCTGTTTTGGACAGTGCAAAGAAAGGTCTGAATGACGATTTCTTTCAGAGTTTACACGATACCGTCGAAAATTTAAAGAAAGTAAGCCAAACTATTGAAAATAAGAGAGGCGAAATTGACGATATAATAGACAATTTTAGAAACTTCTCTGCAGATATTTATGAAATAACAAGCAAAAACAAACAGGATATAAGAGATATTGTTGTAAAACTTGATGAGATTATTAACAAGATTAATAATGGTGACGGAACGCTTGCAAGGCTTATTAATGATAAAGAAATGTCTAAAGAACTTAAAGATACGGTTGACGGGCTTCAGGCTTTTGTCGGTAAAACAAAGAAACTCGGAATCGATTGGGAATATATGGGCAGGTTTGATACACGCAACAGTAAATTTCGCAATGATTTCGGTATCAGGTTTAGACCGAACGAACATAAATTTTATTATGTCGGTATATCCAATATAGGTAATTATACCAACGAAGATGACGAATTTGAAAGAAATAATCTTAACAAGATTGACGCATTGCTCGGTTTCAGATCCGAAAACTTGGAAGCTTACGGCGGTATTATGAGGAGCAAAGGCGGCGTGGGTGTAGGCTGGTCGCCGTTTGATAAGATTTATGGAAGCGACAGAAAACTATATATTAATGCGGAAGCGATATTTAGAACGGAAACTGCCAAAAAAGACGATAAAGACAGAGATAAACCGAATGTTATTATCGGTGCAAGACTTGGCGTATTCCACTGGCTGTATGTCGGTGTTCAGGTAGAAGATATGCTGACAAGAACGAACTTTATGCCGTATATCAGGTTGAAGATTACCGATGAAGATTTGGCATCGATGTTCGGTGTGGCAGGTATCGCCGCCACCAGCAGCAAATAAAAATTGCAAAGATAATATAAATTTATTTCATCATTTTATAAATAAAATAAGCATCAAAATGTAGTATAACTTAAAAACGTAAAAAAGTTAAGATACTGTTGACTGAAATGTAGTTATCGGTTATAATAGAAGTTGTAAAGTAAAAAATAAAACTTAATATAAATGTTTTTGGATGTCCGAAAGGACGCAGTTTTGTGAAAGCAAAACGCATCTCAAGCCAAAAACAGACGTAATAGGAATAATATATTTCAGCTCATTACTTAAATATTTTATTCCAAGTATTCATTAGCCACTTTGCGGGTTATTGAGTCACGGCTGTTTATTTTGTGTGCTTGAGATGCCATGAAATAAATCAGCCGTTATTTTTTTGCTATGGAAGAATAACGCCGACAGCCGAATTTGCCGAAACAAAAGCTCTCTCCTTTCAGATAATCCAAAAAAACAAAGACAGCTGAGAAGCTGAAGAGCTGAAAAGCAGAGAAGCTGAGAGTTTAAGGAACTTTTATAACATGGATTCCGTGTCAAGCACGGAATGACAAACGAAAACCAAATAACAACCGCTCTGCGGACACTAAGTGTCTGTCATTGCGGACTCCGATCCGCAATCTATGTTAAAACAAAAATTCACAAAGTGAATTTTTACAACAAACTTATCAGCCTATCAGCTAAGAAAAACAAAGTTTTTCGTTCTCAACTTATCAGCTAAAAAACAAAAAGGAGAAATGCTATGAACATCCTAAAAAGAAGTAGAGGTTTCACATTGGTAGAGTTGGTCATCACTATCGCAATAGTGATAATTTTGTCGGTAATTTCAGTACCTATTTACAGAGGTTATGTCGATAAGGCGAAGATGTCTGAAGGGTATGCACTTTTAGGGCAAATACTCTCTGCACAGAAAAATTATTATTCCGAATATGGTAATTTTTTAAAAATCTCTGATACCAGTAGTAAAACATATTCTAATTATGAGGCAGTTTTAAATATTGATGCAAGAGGAAATAAGTATTTTACAATTTTTGCTGTAAATGGTTCCGGCGGGGATAGTAGATTCAAATATTATTTTGTTTGTGATGCCTTCAAAGCTGCTGATATAGGGAAAAGTAATGCAAGTATGATACTTCAATATAATGTTACTTTAGGAGCTCATATATTTGAAGGAAATGGAGAAGTGGCAACATACAGAGAAATTTAAAATATATTGTCTCAAATCTCAATAAGAAATTAATTTGTTTTTTTGGGGATTGTCACATAGCAACAATTCCGTTTCATAACAAAGCAACTGTTGATATTATACCACGGTTGCTTTTCTTGTCTTTAATATAGTAAAAAAATACTTCGCATTTCTTTAAAAATTTTGTAAAATAATTCTCGTTATTATAAGATTTGTATATTTTTACAAGAAATACAATTTGAAAATTACAAGAATATAAATTGTGATTTTCAACGCAGTAAAAATTCAAAAGATAATGTCGCAATAAAGGTATTATGGCTAAAAAATCTAAAACAATATTTGTCTGTAACAATTGCGGGTACGAATCTCCCAAATGGCTTGGAAAGTGTCCCGGTTGCTATAAATGGAATACATTCGTCGAGCAAATCGACGACAGGGATAAATCTATATCCGCAAAAGCTACAGGTCAGTTGACGGGTTTTTCTTCAGGGACTTTTGCGCTTAACGATGTTGCGGTTAAAAGTTTTAAAAGAATAAAAACGAGTATTTCCGAATTTGACAATATGATAGGCGGGGGAATTGTCCCCGGCTCGCTTACGCTTTTGGGCGGAGCTCCTGGAATAGGAAAATCCACTTTGATGATGCAGATTTCCGGTGCATTGTCAAAAGTCGGCACGGTTTTATACATTTCAGGCGAGGAATCTTTATCTCAGGTAAAATCCCGTGCGGAAAGGTTAAATGTAAATAAAGATAATATTTTTTTAGCATCGGAAACAAACCTTGAAAATATAGTTTCTGCAGTAAATAACACTAAACCGCAGTTTTTAATTATAGATTCAATTCAGACTACATATCATCCTGAACTTTCCGCTGCACCCGGCTCGGTAAGCCAGGTAAGGGAATGCTCCGCAGAGCTTTTAAGAATAGCAAAATCCGGACATATAACGGTATTTATTTTAGGACATGTTACAAAAGACGGCGATTTGGCAGGACCGAGAATTTTGGAACATATTGTCGATACCGTTTTATATTTTGAAAACGAAAAACAGCAGATATACAGGATTTTAAGAGCATACAAAAACAGGTTCGGTCCGACAAATGAAGTGGGAATTTTCGAGATGAAAGATAACGGACTTGCTGAAATAAAAAATCCGTCACAGCTTTTTATCAGTGAAAATTCAAACAATGTTGCAGGAAATGTTATAACAACATCCGTCGAGGGAACAAGACCTCTTTTGATAGAAATTCAGTCGCTTGTTGCAAGGACGAATTTCGGGTTACCCAGAAGAATGGTAACGGGTTATGACTTGAACCGAGTAATAATAATTATTGCCGTACTTGAAAAAAGAATAGGTATTCCGCTGGACAATCAGGATGTATTCATAAATGTTGTCGGCGGTATAAAGATAAAAGAAACGGCAACGGATTTGGCGATAGCCTGTGCAATAGCAAGTGCAAATTACGGCAGTATCTGCCCTGCAAAGACGGTAGTTTTCGGCGAGGTAGGTTTGGCGGGGGAAGTAAGAGCTGTCAGCCAAATAAGAGAAAGATTGCAGGAAGCCGAAAAGCTCGGTTTTGAAAAAGCTATTGTTCCTAAAAGCAATTTAAGAAGTTTGGATTATAAAGGAAATATACAAATTGTCGGCGTAACAAACGTCGGTAGCGCCATCAGAGAAATAAGATAAAAAATGAAAAAAATATTATCTGTATTCAAAGATGATAGAGGTAATTTATTTTACGACCTTGACGAAAATAAAAGCTTCAAAACGTTACCGCCGTTACAAACAGCGGGGCTTTGAAGCTTGCTGATAGTATAACTTAAAAACATAAAAAAGTCAAGATAAATATAAATCGCGTAGCTGTTTCACTGCTTTCCAAGACCGCAAAGTTTGAGACAAGCCGAAGCATTTGGCGAGTACGGTGTGCTGAAGTATAGCGGAGCGGCGGGCACATAAGGGAGCCAAATGCAATGACGTAGTCCAAAATGTGCGGTCGTTATAAATATTTAAAAGAGGTAAATATGTTAAGATTTTCAACGGCAGGGGAATCACACGGACAAGCCCTTGTCGCAATACTTGAGGGTATTCCTGCAGGATTAACAATAAATATTGAAGATATAAATGCTGATCTTGCAAGAAGACAGCAAGGATACGGCAGAGGACAGAGAATGAATATCGAGACGGATAAAGTTAATATTTTGTCCGGTGTTCGTCACAAATATACAATGAGTTCTCCCATAACATTAATGATAAAAAATAAAGATTGGGAAAATTGGACTACAATAATGTCGCCTACTGAATTGGATAAAAAAGATAACTCTTTAAACAGACCCCGTCCCGGTCATGCGGATTTGGCAGGTTTAATGAAATACGGTTCTTCCGATTTCAGAGATATTTTGGAAAGAGCTTCGGCAAGAGAAACTGCTGCAAGAGTTGCCGTCGGTGCAGTATGTAAAGCTTTGTTAAAAGAGTTCGGAATAAATATTTATTCTTATGTCGAAACTATAGGTTCTGTTTCGGCAAAAATATCAAATATAAACAAATCAAAAATTCAAACTTTTGCAGAAAAATCTCAGGTAAGATGTCCGGATAAAAATGCCGAAGAAAAAATGATTCAGTTGATAAAAAAGACAACAGCCAAAGGAGATACTCTCGGCGGGAAGTTTCGTATAATAGCCGAAAATATTCCGGCAGGTTTAGGAAGCCATACACAATGGGATAAAAAACTCGACGGTAAACTGGCGCAGAGTTTAATGTCGATACAGGCAGTAAAGGCTGTTGAAGTGGGTATCGGTACTAAGTTTGCCGAAGTATCAGGTTCCGATGCGCATGATGAAATTTTCTATTCGAGCAAAAGAGGTTTTTACAGAACGACAAACAGAGCGGGCGGAACGGAAGGCGGAATGACTAACGGAGAAAATATTGAAATCAGCTGTACCATGAAGCCGATACCATCTCTTGTAAGACCGTTAAAATCAGTTAATATTAAAACCAAAAAAGCCGAAAAAGCCGAAGCAGTCAGAAGTGATGTTTGTGCAGTTCCCGCAGCAGGTATTGTGGGCGAGGCTGCCGTTGCTTATGAATTGGCAAATGCCATGATAGAAAAGTTCGGCGGAGACTGCATAAAAGATATGAAAGTAAATTACAAAAATTATATTTCAAGGATACAAAAAATATAATGAAAAATATTGTTCTTACGGGTTTTATGGGAACGGGGAAGACTACCGTCGGTAAAATACTTGCAAAAAAATTAAATAGAGAGTTCGTTGATACCGATGCGATAATAGAAGAAAAGCTTGGTGCGACGATAAGCGAGATATTTAAAAATATTGGCGAACCGAAATTCAGAGAATTTGAAGTGCAGACTATTGCATTGATATCGAGAATGAATGATAGCGTTATTTCATGCGGCGGCGGTGCGGCAGTTGATCCGAGAAATATTGAAAATCTTGGAAAAAACGGTGTAATTTTTAATTTGTATGCATCTGCAGACCATATTCTTAAAAGGCTCGGACAGGATGATACAAGACCTTTGATAAAAAAAATGACAAACCCTTTTGAGCAAATAGTGAAACTGCTTGCCCAAAGAAAAAAAGCATATGAACAGTGTGACTTTGCAATAAATACGGAAAATATAACTCCCGAGGAAGTTGCAGAAAAAATTGCGGAGCAATTTTTTGGAAGATTAGAGGATTAAAAGAGTAGAAGATTGGAAACGACATTGTACATTATAAATGGTCGTTAGTTTGTCATTCCCGCGTCGCATTTTGGCGGGAATCTATGTCATAAAATACTTTAAACTCTCAGCTAAGAAGTTGCAAGGCAACTTCGTTCTCAGCTTTCTCAGCTTCTCAGCTGAAAAATTATTTCGTGATTTTAGAGGTATAGAAAAATGTGTATAAAAAAGTATTTTGTTATATCAATTTTAGCAATTTTATTTGCTTTACCCTGCATTTGTTTTGCGGAGCAAAGTAATCAGAATGTTCCCGTAAAAGTTATCGAAAAAGAAGAATATAATATTCAAATAAAACAGTATGACAAAAAATACCCTGTCATAATGTATGTAGTTTTTAAAGATTCCGTTCCTGTTTTAAGTGAATTGAACAAAATTTTAAAAACGGAACTTTTAACTTATGTAAATTCGAAAAATATAAAAGATACCGTTATTATATCCGCTTGGTTTGATGACCAAGTTTCGGATAATCTTGAAAAAATAGAACTGACCAAGACTTATGGTGCATATGTTTCTTATACGAATGAAAGAGGAAGACATATTGTTCCTTTCTCCGATTATTTGAAATATTTGAAAAAGAAAAAAGAAGACGAGAAGAAAAAATTGCAGTAGCAACTTTTTGGAAGATTAGAGGATTAGAAGAGTAGAAGTATGGAAACGGCAGAATCTCAGAAGGTCAGATGGTCGGAAGGTCGGAAGCAAAAAGGTATTTTTAATTATAAATTGTAAATTATAAATTATAAATTGGAGTAATCGTGTTTAACGGTAAACAAAGAATTCATTTCGTAGGTATCGGCGGTGCCGGTATGAGCGGTATTGCCGAAGTAGCATTGAATTTAGGACATCAGGTATCAGGTTCCGACATAAAAAAGACCGAAGTTACTCAAAGATTAAAAGAACTTGGCGCAAAAATTTATATCGGACATAAAGCCGAAAATATCAAAAATGTCGATGTTGTTGTTACATCTACGGCAATTTCAAAAGATAATCCCGAAGTAAAAGAAGCAATAAAAAATAAAATTATTATTATTCCTCGTGTGGAAATGCTTGCGGAACTTGCAAGATTGAAATATACCATTACCATTGCAGGAACGCACGGCAAAACTACCACAACATCGCTTACGTCTATGGTTCTCGACGAGGGAGGCTTTGACCCCACGATAGTAATCGGCGGAAAACTGAAAAATCTTAAAACAAATGCCCGCTTGGGTAAAGGTGAATATATGATTGCCGAAGCCGACGAATCCGACGGATCTTTCTTGAAATTATCTCCCGTAATAACGGCAGTAACAAATATTGATAACGATCATCTGGATTATTACGGGAATATGGATAATTTAAAACAGGCATTTATTAAACATATTAACAGTTTGCCGTTTTACGGTGTCGCTTTGGTATGTACCGACAGTAAACTGGTAAAAGAAATTTTACCGTTTACGACCAGAAAATGTATTACTTACGGTTTTACCGGAACGCCCGATATAACTGCAAAAGATATTACCGTTGTTAACGGGAACACTGAATATAATGTTATTTATAAAGGCAAAAAGTTAGGGAAAATAGTATTAAAAGTTCCAGGCGAACACAATGTGTTAAATTCTCTTGCGGCAATAGGTGTGGGAATGCAGTTTGATATACCTTTTGTCAGCATAAAAAATGCTTTGGCTAATTTCGGCGGAGTAGGAAGAAGATTGGAAATTAAAGGTATTAAAAACGGCATAACGGTTATTGACGATTACGGGCATCATCCGACGGAAGTTGTTGCCACTCTTTCGGCATTGAAACACAATTATCCGAACAAAAGACTTGTGACAATATTTCAGCCGCACAGATATACAAGAACACAAAATTTATACAAAGAATTCGGTAAGGCTTTAAAGAAAGCAGATGTTGTATATGTTATGGATATTTATCCTGCAAGCGAAAAGCCCATAAAGGGTGTAACTTCAGATTTGATAATAAACGCCGCGAAAGAAAATAAGTGTAATGTGTTTAAATTTACGGATATACAGTCAGTTTCAAAAATATTAAAAGAAAATGATATTTTACTGACTCTCGGTGCCGGCAACGTTTGGCAACAGGGCGAAGAACTGTTAAAATTTTTTGAATATTCGTTAGAAAAAATGTAGTATGTATACGAGCTTTCGATAGAAAAGTTAATACACATATGTGATATTTTTCGAATTTCCTCATTTTCTGTAATATATGCTAAATTATTTTCTAATTTTTTCGCATTTTGTGAGTAAACTAAGTATTAATAATACCAAATTAAATCAAATTAGGCTACTGTGTAAGTCCGAATTATATCGAATTCGGGCTTGACAAATAGCCTAATTTAATATATTATATATGTATGAAGATAACAAGAACATTAAAACAATCAATTATTGAAACACTAAATTTAGATAAAATAATAATTATTTATGGACCGAGGCAAGTTGGCAAAACAACCTTGTCCAGGGATATTTTACAAAAATACACTGATAAAAAAATTTTAGAAATATCTGCCGATGAAAAAAGATTCAGAGACATTTTATCCTCACAAGATTCTATTAAATTAAAAGAGCTTATTGGAGACTCAAATATAATTTTTATTGATGAAGCACAAAGGGTTCCCGACATAGGTCTTAATTTAAAAATAATGCACGATCAAATACCAAATTTAAAAATAATAGTTACAGGCTCATCTTCTTTTGATTTGGCAAACAAAACAAAAGAACCATTAACCGGAAGAAATATTTCTTTCAAACTTTATCCATTGGCTTTGTGCGAACTAAAAAATTATTTTTCAAAAATTGATTTAGAATCAATGTTGGATAATATTTTAGTATATGGTTTATATCCTGATGTTTTTAATCAGCAGAATTTGGAATATAAATACAGAAATTTAAAAGAGTTGACACAGTCTTACATCTATAAGGACATATTAAATTTGGAATCGATAAAAAATATAAATAAAGTTGAAGATTTGTTACAACTTTTAGCTTTTCAGGTTGGCAGTGAAGTTTCAATGTCGGAACTTGCGACACAGTTGTCAATGAATAAAGCAACCGTGGAAAAATATATTTCAATATTAGAGCAGGCTTTTATCGTTTTCAGGTTATCGGGATATAGTAAAAATTTAAGAAAAGAAGTAACAAAAATGGATAAAATATATTTTTATGATAACGGTATAAGAAATGTATTGATAAATAATTTTAATAATTTAAAACTGAGAGATGATGTAGGTAAGGTATGGGAAAATTTTCTTATAAGTGAAAGAAAAAAATATATTGACTATAACAATTTAAGAGCTAACGGATATTTTTGGCGAACATATACCAATGTTGAAATTGATTATGTAGAGGAAAAAGAACAAAAACTTTATGCTTATGAGTTTAAATACAATACGCATAATAAAAAATATAAAGTTCCGTCTACTTGGATAGATGCATATCCTGATTCTGAATTTAAGGTTGTTTCAAAAGATAATTTTTTTGAATTTATTTTATAGAAAAATATTCGGTAACAGGGAGAAAAACTATTAAACCTGATATAGCAAATTTTCTATCGTTCGGAAATTTCAAATATAAAATTAATGAACCGTTATCAAAACATACTTCGCTTGGTATCGGCGGGGATGCCTCTTTTTTTGTTGAAGTTGACACGGAAGAAAAGTTAATTTTCTTGCTGAAGTTTATAAAAGAAAACAAATTTAAGTTTTTTATTCTCGGCGGGGGGACGAATATACTTTTTCCCGATGAGGGTTTTAAGGGGATAGTAATAAAATTATCGCAGAACAACAATTTTAAGAATATTGGAAGATTAGAGGATTGGAAGATTTGCAACGGCAAAGACGCCGGATTGCCACGCTCTGACGAGCTCGCAATGACGACAGAAAAAATATCTGTTTCGTCAGCGGCAAGTTTGCCGGCGGTTGTAAAACAGACTGCAGAGCAGGGCTTAAGCGGTTTTGAACATCTTGCAGGTATTCCCGGGACAATTGGCGGAGCAATATTCGGTAATGCAGGTGTGAAAGAATGTTCTATATCCGACAATTTGATAAAGATAGAAATTATAGATTTCGACGGGAATAAGAAAATTTTAGACAGAAAAGATATAAATTTTGAGTATAGAAAAAGCGGACTTGAAAATTGTGTAATAACAAGAGCTTTTTTTAAGTTGAAAAATGCTGATAAAAATGATATTCTAATAAATATTTCACAAGAACTTGAAAAACGAAAGAATACTCAGCCTGCAGGTGTTAAAAATGCAGGGTGCGTATTTAAAAATCCTAAAAACGATTCCGCAGGACGATTAATAGATAGCCTAAATCTGAAAAATTATAACATCGGTGAAATAGAAATATCATCTAAACATGCAAATTTTTTCATTAATAAAAATAAAGGGACAGCAAAAGATATGCTGGCACTTATAGAGTATGTAAAAAAGAAAGTTTTTGAAAAATATAATATAGAACTTGAAACTGAAATACGGATAGTAAAATGATAAATTTAAAAAATAAAAAAATAGGTGTGTTGTGCGGCGGAACATCATCGGAAAGAGAAATATCTTTAATGTCGGGCAAGGCAGTTTATGATGCAATAAAAAAGCTCGGTTTCAAAGTTGTATTGATAGATGTTAATAAGAACGTTGCCGAAAAATTAAAGAAAGAAAAAATAGATGTTGCTTATATCACTCTGCACGGAACGCCGGGTGAAGACGGAACTATTCAGGGAATGTTGGAAGTGATGGGCATACCTTACACGGGCTGCGGAGTATTTTCAAGTGCCGCAAGTATAGATAAAATAGTTTCAAAAAAAATATTTGAATATGCGGATATCCCTACTGCCGAATGGACGGTTATAGAAAAAAATAAACCTTTTAAAGAAATAGATTTCCCCGTTGTCGTAAAACCTGCGTCTCAAGGTTCTGCGATAGGAATATCAATAGTAAAAAATAAAAAGGAATTTGAAAAAGCCGTTAAACTGGCATTTTCATATGAAGACAGAGTTTTGGTGGAAAAATACATTAAAGGCGTAGAAGTTACTGCAGGAGTTTTAAACGGTAATCCTCTTCCCGTTATAGAAATAGTACCTAAGGGTAAGTTTTACGATTTTAAATCAAAATATACCGTCGGACAATCGAAACATATTATCCCGGCAAGACTTCCTGAAAAAGTGTTGAAGCAAATTCAAAAAATTGCACTTAAGGTATATGAAGAGTTCCGTTGTAAAGGAACCTGCAGAGCGGATATGATAGTTGATAAAAATAACAAAATATATGTTTTGGAATTAAATACATTGCCGGGTATGACGAAAACTTCATTGTTTCCGGATGCGGCAAAATATATCGGAATGAGTTTTGAAGAGTTAGTGTTGGAAATTTTAAAAAGTTGTCGATGACAACTTTAGCTGAAAAGCTGAAAGGTTTGTTGTAAAAATCGCTTGGCGATTTTTGATGGTTAAATAGAAAATTTGCAAAGCAAATTTTACCGAAAACTCTTAAGCTCTTCAGCTGAGGAGACTAAGTCTCCGGCTCAGCTAGGAAAATGCAAAGCATTTTCCGACTCAGCTAAAAAATGCGGAGCATTTTTTTAAATGATAAAGAAAAGACCTTTACCGAAAAAGTATAAAAGTAAAAGAACCTACGTTAAGAAGTTTTCTTTTGCTGCGTCTCAGAGAAGAACACGCAGAGGCGAAAGTTTATTGTTTAAATTCGGAAAGGTATTAAAGAAGACTCTTTTGAGAATACTTGTTTTAGGCGTTCTTGTCTGTGTTTTTATTTTGTTGTTTCGTGCATATGATTATGCAAAGACATATCTTTACGATGATGAAAGATTGTTTATAGACGATATTGAAGTTGTAGGCTGCGGTAATGTAACCGAAACGGAAATTAAAAATCTTATTCCGTTTAAAGTCGGCGATAATATGTTGAAAATTTGTCTCGCATCCACGAAAGCACAGCTGCAGGACCAAAAGCCGGAATTAAAAAATATATCTTTAAAAAGAAGTTGGAAAGATAAAAAGATTATAATTTCTCTCGAAGAGAGAACGCCGGAAGTATTTATACTTAAAGACGGAAATAAAATAGGTCTTGATTTTGACAATAAACCTTTTTCTTTGCGAGGGAATATGTTTGATATGAAAATTCCCGTATTGACATATTATACCGAACAGGAAAAGAAAAGTTTGTTGAATTTCTTTGAACAGTTTAAAATATATATGGCGGAATATATTCCCTTTATAACGGAGATAAAGTTCGGAGAAACTGAAGATATCATTTTAAATTTGGACGATAAAACGGTATGCTGGGGACAGATTCAATATAAAAAAACGGAAGAAAAGGCAGATAAATTAAAAACGGTATTAAAAGATTTGTCGGATAAAAATATAAATGCAAAATATATAGATTTAAGTCTTATAGACGATAACAAGGATAGAATTATAGTTAAAATTGTTCCCGAAGAAAATGCGGAGCAGGAAGAAAAATTATAAATTGGAGTAAAAATGGAAAACGAAGATTTGAATATTTTAAGTTTGGATATCGGAACCAATTCCGTACACGGTGTTGTTGCGAAATACAATAATATAAACTCAAAAATAGAAGTGTTATCTGCCAATACTTATTTTTGCGACGGTATAAAAGACGGAGCAATTACTGCAATACAGGATGCAAAGTATACAATAGAAAAATTTTTTATTAATGCGGAGAAAGATTTTTTTATAAAAGAATTCGACTATATTCTTTGTGCCGTGAGAGGTTCTTTAATAGAAGTGTTTAATGCAGGTGCAAGATATAAAATTGCCGAAGAATATGAAGTGGAAATTACGAGAGAAACGGTTGAAGATATAAGAATAAGGCTTGAGGAAAATAATAAAATTGAGGAGAAAAAAGAAATAGTTGATATTATTCCTCAGCAGTATATTATAGACGAAGATCAAAAAGTTGTTGACCCCGTAGGAATGAGCGGAAAATATTTGGAACTTATGGCACTGGTAGTTGTGGGAACCAAAAATAATATGAACAACATCAGAAAGGCGGCGAATGATCCTGTTTTGAAGTACGGATATATCGCCATAAGTGATGTGCTTGTTTCCAAAGAGGATAAGAAAAATAATTGTATTTTTATAGATATCGGTGATATGACGACGGGTGTCGTTGTCTATCGTGAAGGGAAAATAAAATGTTGTTTCGAGTTGAATTTCGGTTCTTATTACGTTACAAGAGACATAATAAAAGAATTGAAAGTTAATCAAAAAGAAGCTTCGAATATAAAAGAAAAATACGGTATTGTTTTGGAAGATTTGATTAGCGAAAATGAAAATGTTGAAATAGAGTATACTACATATAACAGCAAGAAACAATTGGTAACCAAGAGACAGCTGGTTGATATTATCAAGCCTCAGATAGATTTACAGCTTGGAAAGTTGGAAGAAAAGTTGGAAGAAAAAAATATAATGGTCGATGAGTACGTCGGAGGTTTTATTCTTACGGGTGCAGGTGCGCTTTTGAAAGGTATGCCTGAAGCTTTTGAAAAATATTTTAATACTGTTGCGAAAATTGCGAATTTTACCGACGAAGATGTTATCTGTTCCGATAAAAACGTGCTTGACAGCCAGATATATACCACTTCGCTTTCCGTAATAAAAAACGAAGCTAAAAACTTTGTTAAGTCGGAGAGGAAATCAAAAGGATTTTTCAGTAAAATCGTAGGTTTGTTTAAGGAAATATCATAAAAATTGCCGAAGGCAATTTTTAAATGTACAATGTACAATATATCAGCTAAAAAATCGTGAAACGATTTTTAATTATAAGTTATAAATTGAGGTGAAAATGGATATAATATTACCAAGTGAACAGCCTGCCGTAATTAAGATTATCGGTGTCGGCGGCGGCGGAGCAAATGCCGTAAACAGAATGATAGTTTCCAACGTGTCTAATGTGGAATTTTTTGCGGTAAATACGGATTCGTCGGCTTTAAGAAAATCCGGTGCAGAAAATAAAGTTCAGCTTGGAGAAGACGGCTTAGGTGCCGGCGGAGATCCTCTTAAAGCACAAAAATATGCCGAAGCAGCCGAAGAACAGTTGAAAGATATGCTTTCCGGTACGGATATGGTATTTATTACTACCGGTATGGGCGGAGGAACAGGAACGGGAGCCTCTCCTGTTATAGCGAGAATTTCAAAAGAGCTTGGAATATTGACGGTTGGAGTAGTAACAAAACCGTTTGAAATGGAAGGTCCGGACAGAACTCAGTATGCTAACAACGGAATAGCAAAATTGAGAGAATTTACCGACGCTTTGATTGTTATACCTAATGACAATATATTTTCATTGATGGACGAGAAAACACCTTATGAAAAAGCTTTTGAAAATATTGACGATGTTTTAAGAAGATCTATAGAATCCATAACAGATACAATTACAAAAACAGGTGTTATAAATATTGATTTTGCCGACGTGAAAGGCGTATTGTCCAATTCGGAAAGTGCCGTTATAGGTCTTGGCGACGGACAAAACTTTCAGGAGGCTTTCAATAAGGCACTAAATAATAAATTTGTTGAAGGTAAAGATATTACGGAAGCCAACAAAATTTTAATTAATGTTTCCTATTCTACAAATAACAACTTTACCGTAGAAGATATGAAGAACGCAAATGAGTATGTGAAAAAAGAATGTAAGGAAAGACCTTATTTAAAAATCGGTAATGTTATAGACAATAATTTAAATACTAAAATGAGAGTTTCCATAATAGCTTCGTTCCAGAAGAAGAACGAACCTGCTTCCGATTTATTTGAAAATGCACGTAAAGAAGAAAAACAGGAGATAAAGCAGGTACAGCAGCGGATTGAAATGCAGGACGATAAAAACAGAGATCCTTTTGCTCAGCCTGCATGTGAAGTACATAAGCCGAGAAGACTGTAAAAATTCACTCCGTGAATTTTTACAATGTACAATAAAACGACAAAAACCGCGAAGCGGTGTCATCTCGCACTTGATGCGGAATCCATGTTAATAAACAATGAATAATAAAATTGTTTCTGATGGTAACTTCAAGCCTTTTCATCTTACTACCACAAAGTTTTGCGGTAATATGAAAGATGCCGGCGCAAGAAAAACTTTCTGTAAATCTGTCGGAATAGACGAGAGTAAAATAGTTTTTGCTAATCAAGTACACGGTACTTTGGTAAAAGAAGTTTCTCGGCATGACTGCGGAAAATTTATTGAAGCTTGTGACGGGCTTATAACAAAAGATAAAAATATTTATCTTTGTATATTTACGGCCGATTGTATGCCGATATTTTTAACTTCAAGAGACGGTTCCATAGTCTCTCTTATTCATTCCGGATGGAGGGGCTTGGCAGAGGGAATAATA
The DNA here is from genome assembly GCA_905234925.1 of uncultured Endomicrobiia bacterium. Taxonomy (GTDB): domain Bacteria; phylum Elusimicrobiota; class Endomicrobiia; order Endomicrobiales; family Endomicrobiaceae; genus Ruminimicrobiellum. The sequence goes on along the minus strand of CAJOJJ010000004.1, from coordinate 14,042 downwards.
GAAAGTGCCGTAACAAGTTTTTTACGGAATTTCGGTGTAAGCCCGGCAGATATTTTTGCATATATCGGGCCGCATATAAGAGAGTGCTGTTATCAAGTTGGGGAAGATTTAAAAAAAATATTTAATGTTTCTTCGAACAAAGAATATCTTTCTCTTGTAAAACAGGCTCAAGAACAAATGAAGAAACTGAAAATTGCAAAAGTTTATGCATCTTCGCATTGTACGTGCCATGAATATGAAATGTTTTATTCGTACAGAAGAGAAAAGACCGACGAAAGAATGATGTCATTGATAAAAAATGCGTAGCAATTTTTAATACAGGAAGGTAACTATGAATACTCAACAGCAGGAAAATAAATATTTAATGAAGACTTATAAAAGATATAATGTCTCGGTTAAAAAAGCCAAAGGACAGTATGTTTGGGATGAGAACGGGAAAAAATATCTTGATTTTTTCTCGGGTATAAGCGTCTGCTCTTTCGGACACGGAAATAAGGCTGTAATTGATGCAGCAAAAAAACAGTTGGATTTATTTACACATTGTTCCAATGTGTACTATTCCAAACCGCAAGTTGATGTTGCAAAAGCCATACTTGAAAAGTCTTTCAAAAACGGAAGAGTATTTCTTGCGAATACCGGTGCTGAAGCAAACGAAGGTGCAATAAAAATTGCAAGAAAGTGGGGAAGTGATAACCCGTTAAAAGACGGAACGAAAAGATATGAAATAATCGCTTTCAAAAATTCTTTTCACGGAAGAACTCTTGCCACTTTGGCGGCGACTGGACAGGAAAAGTTCCATACATCGTTTAAACCTCTGCAGGAGAAATTCGTTTTTGCGGAATTTAATAATATTGATTCCGTTAAAAAATTGATAAATAAAAAAACCGTTGCAATAATGTTGGAAATAGTGCAGGGCGAAGGCGGAATAAATATTGCCGACAAAAAGTTTGTACAGGAATTGAGAAAGCTCTGTGATAAAAATAATCTTCTTTTAATCTGTGATGAAATTCAGTGCGGTATGGCAAGAACGGGCAAAGTTTTTGCTTGGCAGAATTACGGTATAAAACCGGACATTTTTACGCTTGCAAAATCTATAGCTAACGGGCTTCCGTTAGGTGCAGTTGTTGCCGATAAAAAAGTTGCTGAAGTTTTTAACTACGGAGATCATGGTTCAACTTTCGGCGGTAATCCTGTTTCTTGTGCTGCGGCAGCTGCCGTATTTAAACAGATAACACCGAAACTTTTAAAAGATATCTCCGACAAAGCAAAATATTTTGTTAAAGGTTTAAATGAACTTAAGAAGAAATATTCCTGCATTAAAGAAGTAAGGAATTTGGGATTGTTAGCAGGTGTAGAACTTGATTTTCCGGGCAAAGATATAGTAGAATTTTGTATCAACAACGGATTGCTTATAAATTGTACGCAGGGAAATGTGTTAAGATTTTTACCTCCGTTTGTGATAACTAAAAAAGATATAGATAAAACAATTAAAATATTGGGGGATGCATTCAAATGGCAGACATCAAAAAAGTAGTAGTAGCTTATTCCGGGGGACTGGACACATCCATTATTTTATCATGGATAAAGGAAACTTACAATGCAGAAGTTATAGCTTGCTGCGTAAATGTAGGGCAGGATAAAGAAGTTATAGGTCTTAAAGAAAAAGCAAAGAGAACAGGGGCTTCTAAGTGTTATGTTATCGATGCTAAAAAAGAATTTGTAACGGATTATATATTCCCGGCAATAAAAGCAAATGCTCTTTATGAGAACAGATATTTGCTCGGCACATCTTTGGCAAGACCTGTTATCGCAAAGAAAATTGTAGAAATTGCAAAGAAAGAAAAAGCTGATGCAATTTGTCATGGTGCGACTGGAAAAGGTAACGACCAAGTTCGTTTCGAGCTTGCTTTTAAGGCATTGATGCCTAATGCAAAAATTATTGCTCCTTGGAGAATTTGGGATATTAAGTCAAGAAACGATGCAATAGACTATGCAAAAAAAAGAGGAATTCCTGTTCCCGTAACGAAAGCAAAACCTTATTCTTCCGATGCAAATCTTTGGCATATTTCTTATGAGGGCGGAGTATTGGAAGATACGGAAAATGAATGGGATGAAGATATGTTCCAAATGACTGTATCTGCGAAAGATGCTCCAAACAAGGCAACTTATGTAAAAATAGATTTTGTTAAAGGTATTCCCGTAGCAATTAACGGTAAAACTTTTGATCCTGTTTCTTTGGTACAGAGACTTAACGATGTTGCCGGTGCAAACGGTGTAGGAAGAATTGATATTATTGAAAACAGACTTGTCGGTATGAAGTCAAGAGGAGTATATGAAGCTCCTGCTGCGACACTTTTGTACTTTGCTCATAATGAACTTGAAACTATGACTATCGACAGGGATACTGCCCACTATAAAGAATTAATTGCTCACAAATATGCGGAGCTTGCTTACAATGGTTTATGGTTTAATCCTTTAAGAGAAGCTCTCGATGCATTTATTGATGTAACGCAGAAATATGTTACAGGTTCCGTAACGGTAAAACTGTATAAAGGAAATATGACGGTTGTTTCCAGAAAGGCGAAAAATCCGCTCTATTGGGAAGAACTTGCAACATTCGATAAGGATGAAATTTACAATCAGAAAGATGCCGAAGGATTTATAAATCTTTTCGGACTGCCGACGAAAGTGCAGGCACTGTTAAGAAAGTAAGGTTAATTTTATAACGAAAAAACAGCAAATTTTGGACTACAATATTGAAACTCGCAAACTTATGTACCCCTTACGGATATGTACACTGCGTTTGCGAGTTTCTTCATTTCGTCACAAACTATGCTGTTTTTTCTGTGTCGTTATATTTGCTGATTAATTTTTATTTTTTTATAAAAGTGTGGTTGCATTTCTTCGTTTCACCTCAAATGTAGCTGTTTTTCTGTGTTGTTATATTTTTTTTGTTTAATTAAAATTTTTTATTTTATGACAAGAAACTGAAAGCTTTGACAGAATTAAAAGCTTTCAGTTTCTATGTTATTGCGGATTAAAAATAAATTATATTATTGACTTTTATGCTTATTTGCACTATAATATTAAGCAATAAAGTAAATGAGGAAATATTATGAACTTTTCTAAAAAAATATTAAAGCTTGCAGAGCAAGGTAACGGAATAATAACCACAGCTATGGTTGTTGCGGCAGGTATTCCTCGCGGAAGTTTAAAATATTTGTCCGATAATGGAATGTTAGAAAAAGTTTCAAGAGGAGTTTATACTTTACCAAATATTTTGGAAGACGAATTTGTAAATATACAGAACAGATACAGGCAAGGAATTTTTTCTCTGGATACGGCATTGTTTTTAAACAATATTACAGACAGAACTCCAAATAAATTTTGTATGACTTTCCCGGGAACATATAATCTTACCAATCCAAAAAAAGAAGGAATTTTATGCCATAATGTAAAAATACCTTTTTATAAAATAGGTATTAAATTTATAAAAACTCCTGCAGGAAATAAAGTAAGAGCTTACAATAAAGAAAGAACATTATGTGATATACTAAGAAAAAGAAATAATATTGATATACAATCCATAACAGGAGCTTTTAAAAAATATGTTTCTTTAAAGGATAAAAATATTCCTTTGCTTTCAAAATATGCAAAAATATTTAATGTAGAAAATAAAATCCGTTCATATTTAGAGGTATTGCTATGAAAAATGTTATGCAATTAAAAGCAATCGTAAAAAATATTGCTGTTAAAAAGAAAATATCTGCACAACTTGTGTTGCAGAATTATATGATGGAACGGTTTTTAGAACGAGTATCTGTTTCAAAATATAAAAATAATTTTATTATAAAAGGCGGATTTTTAATTGCATCTATGGTTGGTCTTGATACGAGAGCAACGATGGATATTGATGCAACAATAAAACAATATCCTGTAAAAGAAGATACAATTAAAGATATGATACAAGAAATTATTAAGATTAAAATTGAAGATGATATCAATTTTGTTTTTACCGGCATAGAAGAAATAAGGGAAAATGACGAATACTCGGGATATAGAGTAGCGTTATCTGCAAATTATCAACTGATGTCCGTTCCTTTAAAAATGGATATTACTTCTGGAGATAAAATTATTCCAAAAGAAATAAATTATAAATATAAACTGATGTTTGAAGACAGGGAAATAAAAGTATTGGCTTACAATTTGGAAACAATATTGGCAGAAAAATTGGAAGCGATTATTTCTCGAGGAGACCAAAGCACAAGACCGAGAGATTATTATGATGTTTATATTTTAACAAAAACACAATCAAAGAATATTGAT
>CAJOJJ010000004.1:0-9666 GCA_905234925.1 uncultured Endomicrobiia bacterium | reverse complement strand
CTTCAAAAATTATAAAAGAGTATAAAGAAATATTAGAAACCGTAAAAAATAGTGATGTAATGAATACGCAATGGAATAATTATAGGAAAATTTTTGATTATGCTAAAAATGTTGAATTTTCACAAACAGTAAATTCTGTTATTAATATTATTGATAGTTTAATGAAATAAAAATCAAGGCAGTGGGTTTATTACATTATCCTACGTCTTTTGTTGTTCATTAGTTTTTTCATAAAATTTCTCCTTTTAATTAAATTTTTAATTTGCTATAATAAGCCGAGAGAAGTTTGTAAACTGTCTAATTATCATATTGCTGCTATGTTGCAATTTGATACCCAAGCTGTCGCTAAAATATTAAACCGCAAAGCGATTTCAGAGACAGTACAATATATCGCAATAAGAGGTAACAATGGATAATTTTCAACAATTTATAGGTTCATTTTCATTCGACCAGCGTTTGGGTGAGGTTGACATAGAGGGTTCAATCGCACATGTACAGATGTTGATTAAAACAAAAATAATTCCGTCTTCCGACGGCAAAAAAATTATTTCCGGATTAAAATCAATTTTAAAAGATTTGGCTAAAGGATGGACGCTTCCGATGGAAGAAGATATTCATTTTGCCGTTGAAAAAGAACTTATAAGAAGAATCGGTCCTGTCGGCGGGAAAATGCACACCGCAAGAAGCAGAAACGATCAGGTTGCGACGGATTTAAGACTTTACGTAAGAAAAGAAATAATGACAATATTTGATATGTTAAATGCTTTTCAGAAAGTACTCATCGATAAAGCTGAAAAAAATATTGATGTTATTATGCCGGGATACACTCATTTGCAGCCGGCTCAGCCGATAATTGCCTCGCATCATTTACTTGCGTATGCGTGGATGATACAGAGAGATAAAGAAAGAATTATAGACTGTTTGAAAAGAACAAATGTTATGCCTTTGGGCAGTGCTGCACTTGCAGGAACATCTTTTAAAATAGACAGGAACTATACGGCAAAACTTATGGAATTTTTTAGGCCGTGCGAAAATTCTTTAGACGGTGTAAGTGACAGAGATTTCTGTGCAGAATATATTTTTGATTTATCTTTAATTTCTGTTCATTTGTCGAAACTTGCGGAGGAAATAATTACTTGGTCGTCGGTGGAATTTAATTTTATCCATATAGATGATAAGTTTACTTCCGGCTCGTCGATTATGCCGCAGAAAAGAAACCCCGATACCGCCGAAGTTATAAGAGGAAAAGCGGGAAGAGTATTCGGCGATTTGACGGCAATGCTTACTATAATGAAAGGACTTCCTATTGCATATAACAGAGATTTGCAGGAAGATAAACCGCCTGTTTTTGATGCAGGCGACACGGTAAAACTCTGTTTGGAAGTTATTACCGATATTATGGCATCGTTGGAATTTAAAAAAAACAGAACTTTAAAAAGTACGGAAAAAGGATTTTTACAGGCTACCGAGATTGCCGATTATTTGGCACGCAAAAATATTCCTTTCAGAACGGCACACGGTATCGTGCAGAAAATAGTTCATTACTGTATTGATAATAATAAAACATTGGATAAGCTGTCGATAGAGGAATATAAAAATTTCTCTCCCGAAATAGAAAAAGATTTATATAAATATATAGACGTAAAAAATATAGTTAATGCGAAAACGTCTTACGGAGGAACGTCGAAGAAGTCCGTATTACAACAGATTAAAAAATTGCGGAGCAATTTTTAGTAGTGTACATATACAATAAACGACAAAGACATCGGATTGCCACGACCGCTAAAGCGGTCTCGCAATGACATAAAAAGGGTAAATAGATGAAGAAAATATTAAGTTTATTATTGGTAGCGTTTTTAGTTTGTCCTGCGGGAGATGTTTTTTCTGCCGTTGCCGTCGAACAGAAATATGAGAGAATTTTGACTTTAGACGAGTGCATAAGGCTTGCTACGAATATCAACTATGATGTTTTAATAAACAAGGAGTCCGTTCTCCTTGCGGAGCAGAGAATGAAAGAGGCAAAATCTTTATATTTCCCTACGCTCGATTTTAATTTCAATATTTCCAGATTCAGCAATGACGTTGCTACAACGATAAATTCTCATTCTCTTCCGGCGATAATTGTGCTTCCGGACGGAAACAGAGAATATTTTTATTCAACAAAGCTTTCTTTGTGGCAGAATATTTATAACGGCGGAAGAACAAAGGCTACCAACAAATTGGCAAAACTTAATTATGAAAAAACTCAAAACAATTCCGAAATTAAAAAAAATGAAGTTATAGGAAATGTGAGAATAAATTTTTATAAAAATTTAGCGACGAAAGAAAAAATAAAAGTTTATAAAAAATATTTGAAAAAAAATAAAAGTTCCGTATTGAAAAATAAATTGGAAATTTTACAGCATCAGTACGAAATGGATTTGCTTGATTTTCTTGCATTAATCGGCTTGGAACTTGATGCAAAAATTGATATCGACGGGAAATTTGAAGCAGAAAAACTTGATTTGAATTTGCAGCAGTGTATTTTATGGGCGTATCAATTCCGTCCAGAGATAAAAACTACACAATATCAGGAAACTATGGATAATATTTCCGTTAATTTGATATATATGGAAAAATTCCCTACGTTGATGCTTGGTGCGGCTTACGATTATCTTGGCGATGATACGGACCAAAAAGAAAAAGACTGGTATGTTTCTTTGAATCTGAATTTTCCGATATTTGAGGGCGGTGCAATGTTTTCAAGATTGAAACAGAACAAAATAAAAGCGAGAAAATCCGCTATTGAAAGATCTCAAATAGAGGAAAAAATAAAATTGGAAGTAAGAAAGGCTTATAGCGAGTATGAGTTTTGGTACGGAAAAGTTTCCAAAATAAAAAATGTTAAGGTGTCAAGTTTGGAACAGGAACTTTTGAATATAGATATAAAATACAACTATATGAAAAGTTTGATAGAACTTGGTTTGGCGGTTGGAAAACAATAACGACAATTTATAATTTACAATTTAGAATTTATAATGATTGGTAAAAATGCGAAGCATTTTTGATAATTAAACAAAAAATTTTGTTTTGCAAAATTTTACATTAATTGTAAATTGCACATTATAAATTAAAGTTTTTGGTAAGTGTATGAAATTAAGATTAATAAATATTATTTTAGGTTTGTTAACAGTTGTATTTTTTAGTAATATGGCTTTCTGTTTCGAGCAGGAGAAGTTTTTGCGGAATCATATGTTCTATAAAGTTACCGAACTTCCGAGTAAGTCCAGACCGAAAATTATTTTGGTTCTCGGCGTCGGCGGAGCAAGAGGCTTTGCTCATGTGGGTGTACTGAAAGCGTTAAAAGAAGCTAATATTCCCATTGATATGGTGGTAGGTACCAGTATGGGTGCATTGGTAGGTTCTTTTTATTGTGCAGGAGTGGAAATTTCGGAACTTGAAGCTGTTTCCGCACATATAAAATGGGGAGATGTCAGTAATTTAGGGACTACGTCTTTAATTAAGATGATACTTTCCGAGAAACTGCTTTCAACCGAAAAAATGGAAAAATTTGTTGCCGAAAAAATAGGCGACAAATATTTTTTTCAGCTTGAAACTCCTTTTGCTTGTGTGGCGACCGATATAAAAACGGGAGAAAAAATTATTTTTAAGGAAGGTCCTGTAGCTCCCGCAGCGCGTGCAAGCGCCACAATACCGGGATTGTTTGCACCGGTTGAATATAAACAAAGATTTCTTGTTGACGGCGGACTTGTGGAAAATATTCCCGTTTCGGTAGCAAAACTTTTTAATCCCGATATTATTATTACAGTTGCCGTCAGTGCGGATATTACAAAAAATTCCTATGATAATATTTTTACTACATTGTTTCAAACCATTTATATACAAGGACAGCAGGGAGACAGAAGAAACCTTGAAATGTCCGATATTATAATTGCACCAAAGGTAAACGATATTTCTGCGGCACAGTTAAACAGAGCAACGGAATGTATAGAAGCCGGCTTTATTGCAGGTAAAGAAAGTATTGAAAAAATTAAGAAGTTTATTGTACAAAAAACTTATGAAAAAAATACAAAATAATATACAAAATATAATAAATCAGCTGAATACGTCAAGATTTTTACCTATAATTTTATGTTTTTTTATTTATATATTTTGTTTGGCTTTATATGTAAATACAACAAGTTACGGACTTTCCGGAAACGATGATGACACTTTTATTAATTTGAATTTTGAAAAATATTCCGTTAAAGATGTTTTTACGCAAAATATACTGTTTAACAATGATATAAAAACTTATTACAGACCTCTTTTGGCTTTATCTTTTATGATTGATAACAGCATTTCAGCATCTCCTTCGATAATGCATTCCACTAACATTATACTTTATGCCGTGTGTGCCGTATTGGTATTTATATTTTTAAAAAGATATTTTTTTGATACGACAGTTTCTTTTTTAGCGGCAGCTTTTTTTGCTGCTCATCCCGTTAATATTTTTACCGTTGCGTGGATTCCCGGCAGAAACGATTCTTTGTTATGTGTATTTTTTCTTCTGTCGTTGATTTTTTTTCTTGAATATCTGAAAAATGATAAAACCGTATTTTTAATTTTAAATTTTATATTTTTTGCTGCCGCAGTTTTTATAAAAGAAAATGCCGTAATTATAATGCCTCTTTGTTTGATGTATTGGTTTATTTATAAAAAAAGAATTAATAAAGAACTTTTTATAATTACACTGATATATTCGGTTATAGTTTCGGTTTTCCTTGTGTTGTATAAAAATTTTGCAAATTTATGGACAACGCCGAAATATATTATTTTGTTACTGGACAACATAAAAGTACTTTTTGATTATTATTCCGGTGTTTATTTATTTAATATACATTTTTCAAAATACATTAGCAGTAAGTTTTTTGTATTAGGAACAGTTTCTTTTATTATAAGTATTTTTTTTACAATATTCTCCGGGATGAGCATAAAAGAAAAAATACTTTATTTCTTTTTCCCTTTATTTATGTTAATATCTACACTTTTTGTCGGACAGATTTTTTTTCAGGGGAACAGGCTGTATGTCCCGATGATTTTTATGTTGATACCTTTTTGCCGTTTTTTAACAAATATATTTAATAAAAAAATTGTTTATGCAATTCTCTTGTTTCTTATATTATTATGTATAAATATGACTTTTCAAAAACAAAAAGTTTTTGAAAACGAACTTACGTATTTCGGTGCTATAGACAGAGAAAAACCTAATTATGAAATTGTTATGGCAAATTTATATTCGTACAATTTATTGAAATACGGGCATATTGAAGAGGCTGCCGTTAAAGCGAAAACAATTGCCGAGATAACTCACTATAAAAATCCGTATAATTTATATGTGCTATCCATATTAAGTATGTATGAGGAAAATTATTTGCAGGCGATAGAATATTTGGAACATATAACAAATTTCGATAATGATGTGTACACAAAATTGGCAGTATGTTACGACAAAATCGGCAATGAACGGGAAGCAAATTATTTTTACAATGTGGTTTTAAAATTGAATGAGTATAATGTTGAAAAAACAAACGAGATTATTGAAAGAGAAAAACAGTGTTTTACAAAAAAATCAAAAATTTCTTATTAATTTTAATATCGTTAAGCATAATCTGCGGAACTTCATTTGCCGTTGATAAAAATGTTGTTAACGAAGAAGATTTACTGCAAAATGTGCAGATTGCGAAATCAAAAAATAAGAAAGAAAAAGCTTTGAAAAAACTTTTCTATTATTATGCCAATATTAAACGTTGGGATGATGTAATTGCCGTGTCGGATGATCTTCTGAAATACAAATTAACAAAAAAAGAAAAATATACCGTTTACTATAACTTGGCAAGAGCATATATGAATAATAAAAAATTTGAATCTTCTGTTGAAGCTGCCCAAGAAGCGGAATATCTGTATCCGAAAAAAATTGATGTTAAAATGCTTATGGGCGATATTTATATGGATAACAGCTTATACGAGCTGGCGGCAAGCAAATTTAAAAATGTTTTGGAGCTTGATGATAAGCACGTTACTGCATCGATAAATTTGGGAAATATTTATAAGTTGCAGGAGAATTACGGGCAGGCATTGGAATATTACGAAAAAGCAATGTCTCTTAGAAAAAATTTGGCTCCGGAAGTTTATATAAATGCTGCAATTTCGTATAAAGAGGCGGGAAAAACTGACGAAGCAATAAAAATTTTGAAAAATCTGAAAGTTCAAAACAAGAAGTCGTCTCTCCTTTTGGCTGATATTTATAAAAGGAAAAAAAAGTTTACAAGTGCTAAAGATGTTTTGCGGTCTTATGTATACGGAAAAGATTTGGATTTGGAAATATACTGTAATTTGGCAGAAATTTATATTTTTTCTAAAGATTACGGCAATGCAAAAAAATTGTTAATGTACTACAAAGATAAATCAAATAACAAAAATATTGAGGCGATAGATTTTCTTTTGGCTGAAGTGTATTATGAAACAGGGAAACATAAAAAAGCGATAAAAATAATGAATAATATTTTGAAATACACAACATCCGACTATATTAAAGATATGGTAAAAAGAACACTGAAAGTGAGAAAATATAAAAATAATTAGAAATTAGCAATTTATGTAAATTTTTATTTTGCAAAAATTTCTGTAGAGAGATTCCCGATAGAGACATTCGTCGGGAAAGACAAACGAAGTGAATTTTAATGACAATTTCTAATTTATAATCTCTAATTGCTAATTGTAGATATGTGTCCATAGCTTAATTGGATAGAGCGTCGGTTTCCGGAGCCGATGATTCCGGTTCAATTCCGGATGGACACGAGAGAAAAATTAGCAATTATCAATTAGAAATTAGTAATTAAAAAATAAAAAGGGGAAGAAAATGAAAAAATTTTGGTTGTTGGCAGCAGTATTTTGTTTGGCATCATCGGCAGCATTTGCAAATCCGTTTGACAAATTTAACGAAAAAATGAATGCAGCTTCTGCAGGAACGGCAAAGCATTATTTAAACAATTTGGCAAGCGATATGGGTGCTGTTATGACGGGCGGCAACTATGGCGTTTCGGTAGGTTTGGGATTGTTGAATTTCAGTGCATCGGCAAAACTTAATACGGTAAATGTCGATAATGAAATTATGAGAGCCGACGGAACAAGTACGTTGTTAGTGCCTATGATTAATGCAGCTTTAGGGCTTCCGTATGATTTTGAACTGTTGGCAAAATACGGTTATTTTTACGGAACAAATATTTACGGTGCAGGTTTAAGATATAAAGTTTACGACAGTGATGTATTATTTATCCCGTCAGTTACCGTCCAGGGTGTATATACTTTGGCAAATGTAAAAGACGGCAGCAACAAACTTAATGCAAATAATCTTGCTTTAGGTGCAACCGGAACATTTCCTATTCCCTATGTAACGCCTTATGTTTGTGTAGGCTGGGATAGAACTAAAGTTGAGGACAAATCTTCAATACACAGCGGTATGACAGGTTCTGCTGAGGGAATGGGGTATGGTTTTGGTGTGTCGGTATCAATACTTTCCATTTACGGGAATGTCGGTGTACATTATACCGACGGTGTTCCCGGCTATACATTCGGACTTAATGTAGGATTTTAAAAATTGCAAAGCAATTTTTTATTATGTCTAAAGTAAGATTTGTTGTATCGATATTATTGTTGCCGCTTTTGTTGGTGCTTGTTTATAATTTTCTGCATTTGTTCGTTTCCTTTGCAGGTAAAACAAGTGCTTATACGGTTCCTTTTTGGATTGGCGTAGGTGTATATCTGTTGTTTCAAATGATATTTTTTAAACCGATGGCTACTTATGTTTTCGGTCATGAACTTACACACGCAATTGCAGGGATATTAAGCGGTGCTCAGATAAAAAAATTTAAGGTTTCAAAAAAGGGCGGCAGCGTTACACTTAACAAAGACAATATTTTTATAACGTTGTCGCCGTATTTTTTCCCGCTGTATTCGGTAATAATTATAATTGTGTATTTTTCTTTGGCATGGTTTACCGATACGGCAAAATTTTATTCCTGGTTTTTGTTTTTTTCCGGTGCGGCATTGGCTTTTCATTATGCGCTTACTTTCTATGCCATAAAAATAGGGCAGGAAGATATGCGAGTTTACGGAAATTTCTTTTCTCTTGTTTTTGTTTGCTTTGTTAATATAATAATGGTAGTATTTGTGCTTGCATGGATATTTCCCGATACGATAAACGTTAAAGATTTTTTTGTTAAAGTTTTTTATAACGGAATAGAATTTTATAAATATATTTTTACAGGAGTATATAAATGTTTGGTTTCCCTAAAGACGAAATAAAAAGAAAAACTTTTCATATTCTTACGCTGATTTATGTGGCCGCATACTGGTTTCTGCCGAGAAGTGTTGTTCTTTGGGGGTTGGCAATTGCGATATTTATCGTGTTGGCGGGAGAATTTATCCGTGCAAGAAACGAAAAATTCAATGTTTTTATTTTGAAAGTTTTAGGTGGTGTTCACAGAGAATCCGAAACGCATAAAATCAGCGGGTTGCCGTGGACATTGACAGGGGCTTTTCTTGTTATTTTGTTGTTCGGAGAGAAAAACCTTTTTGTTTTGGCAAGTTTCTTTTATCTTGCTTTCGGCGATGCTTGTGCAGCTCTTTTCGGAAAAGCTTACGGAAAACATAAAATTTATGCAGGAAAATCGCTGGAAGGAACATTTGCATGTTTTGCAATTTGTTTTATTATAGGCTTGATTATATTCGGTTCTGCCGGTGTTGCCGGTTTTGGAACAGTTGTATTATTTTCTTTTTTAGGTGCTGCGATGGCTGCCTTTATAGAGACTATTCCTTGGCCGCTTAATGATAACCTTTGGATGCAGGTGTTGAATGCAGGAGTGCTTACGCTTTTAGCTAAAATGTTTTAGAAGGTCAGAAGGTCAGCAACTGCGATGTATGGTTGTATAGAAGTATGGATTGTATAGAAACAATCTTGTCCGTTCTTGCGAGCCGACGAAATCGGCGTGGCAATCCGGTGTCTTTGTCTGTCATTCCCGAGTGTTTCTGTCGGGAATCTATAGTATAAAAATACCTTAAACTCTCAGCTTCTCAGCTAAGAAAAACAAAGTTTTTCGTTCTCAGCTTATAAGCTAAAAAAAACAAAGTTTTTCGTTCTCAGCTTATAAGCTAAAAATTGCAGAGCATTTTATTATGAATTTTATAAAAATATCACTTTTGTTTTTTCTGATTATCTTTTTTTCGGCTAATGTTTTTGCCGAACATATTTTTTTTGCTGAAGGAAAAAAAGATAAAAAAGAAATTGCTCTTACTTTTGACGACGGACCTGGAAAAAATACCGAAAATATCTTAAGTATACTTAAAGAGAAAAAAATAAAAGCAACCTTTTTCCTGCTTGGAACATCCATAGAGATAAGACCTCAATTGGTTAAAGAAATTGCCGAAGACGGGCATGAAATAGGCAGTCACACTTACGGGCATATAAATTTCTATAAATATAAATACGATACTCCGGGAAACTATAATATTTTAAAGGCTAAAATCAGCGACGAACTTTTGAAAAATCAAAAACTTATAGAAAAAATTACAGGTCGCAGACCGAAACTGGTCCGTTTTCCTCACGGGTATATGCGTCCGCCTGCC
>CAJOJJ010000003.1 GCA_905234925.1 uncultured Endomicrobiia bacterium | reverse complement strand
TATATCATAATTGAAATTTTTAATCAACACGAAAAATTTTTATTAATTAAAATATTTCTTTGTCCAATATATTTTGAAGCTTTTCCAATTTTTCTTTAATGAGGACACAGCTCTCCCTAAAATAAACTTTATATTTTAAGTATAATATATGAATTTATATTTTTCAATAACAAAAAGTGAAATTTATTCAAGTGGAGAATAAAAAAATTAATCGAAATGATATTGTTGCAGAAATCAAATTTTAAACATATTGTTCTGTCCGAGAATATTTGAAGGGTCTAACGACAGCTTAAATTTACGCATCTCTTCAATACCCTCTTTACCGAGCATTGCTTCCAAAAAGTGATGTTTTACTTTTCCTATGCCGTGTTCGGCAGTAACGGTACCGCCCAGAGAAACGGCTTTGCGTGCAATTTCCAAGTATAAACTTTTGCAGCGTTCATATTCTTCCTGCGTTGAGGCAATTATATTTGCATGCAGGTGGCTTTCTCCTATATGTCCGAATGTTAAATTAAAAAGATTGTTTTCTTTAAATTTCTGTTCGCAGAAATATATCATCTCATGCAGTTTATCGTGAGGAACGGCAACGTCCGTACCGACTTTAGGAATTTTGTTTTTTTTCACTATTTCGTTTACACATTCAGGTATTTTATGTCGGAATATTCTAAACTCTTCCTGCTGTTTAGCATCGGAAGCAAACCAAACATCGTCGGTGTTTATACCGTATTTTTCTATAATATCAATCCATTTTTCCATTAAAATATCGTATGTTTCTTTTGTACAGTCCTGCTCGAATAAAATTCCCGCATCAACATTTTCCGGTATTACGGGATAATACGGCTTAATTAAGTTAAGAGCATTTTTGTCGAAATATTCTACAGACATTGCATTTATATCAACGGCGCCGCTCTTTTTATTTTGTTCGGACAAAGTTCTTATTTCTTTAACGAAATCCCAGGATTTTTCTTTTTTATCGAAAAAGATTATCCCTCCGAAGAGCATTTCAAAAGGTCTTATCAGTATCAATTCTGCGGAAATTATTACGCCCAGCGTTCCCTCATGCCCGATAAAAACATCTATCAGGTCGGCATTTTTGTAGTTATAATATGCGGCGGCATTTTTTATGTTCGGTAATTTGTATTTCGGCAAATGTAAAATTTTTTCGCCGAGATTTGTTTTTAGAACAACCGTTCCGTCGTCGGAAGCAAATGTTTCGCCTCTTCTTATGTTTGCATATGAACCGTCGGACAAAACTATCTCTATTGCATTAATATATTTTCTGGTTGTACCGTACTTAAAACCTCTTCCGCCTGAAGCATCGGTAGAAATGTTCCCGCCGATAGTAGCATTTTTTTCTGTAGGGTCGGGTGCATACATCCAGCCTTGAGACAAAACATAACTTTTAATCTCGTTTACTATCGCACCGCTTCCCACTCTAATAGTTGCCGTTTCTATGCCGCTTTGTCCGTTATTATGAGCGGTAGTTGCTTTTAATTGTTGTTCATTTTCATTTTGTCGTTTATTGTACATTGTACATTGTCGTTGTTGTATTTTTCCAATCTTATTAAATTTTTCCGTCGATAAAATCACTCCGCCGTAAGCAAGGCATCCGCCCGTAACTCCTGTACAGCCTGCTGCTACGGTAACGGGAATTTTCTTTTCGGAACATTCTTTCAATAAAGAAGAAACTTCTTCTTTTGTCTCGGGAATATAAACTTTTTCTGCATTTGCCCCGAGCATTCCCGAAGCATCTTCCAAATAATGTGCAAATGTTGATTGGTCGGTTTTAATAATCATAATTTTATTTTTTTATATTTAAAGATTGTGCAAAATAGGCAGGTTCTATTGTGTCGATTCCTTTTCTGTACAAATTGGAAAATAAATATTTCGATATTTCATACATTGTTTTTACGTCGGACATTGCACGATGTGCCTGTTCAACTTCCACATCAAGCGTCCTTGCAATGTCTCCGAGCTTATTTGACTGAAAACTGAAATACTGACGGGAAATTATTAATGTGTCCAAGTAATACATTTCGGGAGAGGCTATACCGCTTTCCATTATCTGCTTGGAAATAAAACCCAAATCAAACGGAGCGTTGTGACATACCAACACGTAACCGTCGATAAAATCTACTATATTTTTTGCAATGTCTTCAAACCTCGGAGCATCTTTAACCATTGCGTTTGTAATACCGTGAATTTGAGAATATTTGGGAAGTATCGGATAACCGGGATTTACAAGAGTACAAAATTCCGTTTCTACACCGTTTTCCGTTTTCAGCATAGCGATTTCGCACACCTTTGCTCCGTGATCTACGGAAAGCCCCGTAGTTTCAACGTCGAGGAATACCAAATTATCAGGTTTGTTGGTTTGTATGGGTGAAGGAATCATAGTTAATGTATAATGTATAATGTATAATAAACTGCAGCTGCAAACAGCAAAAAGTAAAAATGTTCGAGATGATACGACAATTTAAAATTTATAGTAATATGCATATTATACATTTTTGTTTTTATTCTTTCAACCTTTACAAAATACCTTTATAATTTTTGCAATTAATTTATGATTATTATAAAATAATGAAGTATGAATATTAAAACCGTAAATTTAACAAAAAACTATATGCTTCCTCATAATCAGGAAGTTAAAGTTCTTAAAGGAATAAATATATCCGTAAATTCCGGAGAGAAAATTGCGCTTACGGGTCCTTCCGGTGCAGGCAAAAGTACGTTAATTCACATTTTAGGGTTAATGGATAAACCTACTTCGGGACAAGTGTTGATTGACGGAGAAAATATAACAAATTTTTCTTCGGTAAAGCTTGCACAAATGAGAAAAAAAAATATCGGCTTTGTGTTTCAGTTTCATTATCTGCTTGCCGATTTTAATGTTTTGGAAAATGTTTTGATGCCCGTATGGGAAAAGAAAAAAGAAAAAACTTCGGAAGCAATGAACCTGCTTGAAACTATGGGATTAACGGACAGAATTAACCATTTCCCGAGTGAACTTTCCGGAGGAGAGCAGCAAAGAGCAGCACTTGCAAGGGCATTGATAAACAATCCTAAAATATTATTTGCCGACGAGCCCACCGGAAATCTCGACAGGGAAACCGGCAAGATTATAGAAAAACTGATGTTTGAAATGTGCGACAAAAGAGATATGACGCTTGTCGTGGTAACACACAGTCCGGAGCTGGCAGCGAAAGCCGACAGAAGCATAAATATAATGGACGGAACGATAAAATAATTGTATAATGATAAAGATATGTTAACAATATTTATTTTTATAAGGAGACAGAAAGGATGAAGATTTATCTAAATGGACAATTTGTAGAAAAAGAACAGGCAGTAGTTTCCGTATTCGACCACGGTGTACTTTACGGAGACGGAGTTTTTGAAGGAATCAGAGCATATAACGGAAGAGTGTTCAGATGTAAAGAACATATCGACAGACTTTATGACAGCGCAAAAGCTATTGCTCTTGATATAGGAATGACAAAAGAAGAGATGGAAACGGCTCTTTTAAAAACGCTTGAAATAAATAACCTCGACGATGCTTATATCAGACTTGTAGTTACAAGAGGTGCAGGCGATTTGGGACTTGATCCCGCAAATTGTGCAAAACCTACCGTGTTTATTATAGCGGATAAAATTTCTTTATATCCCGACAGCTTATATGAAAACGGTCTTGAAGTTATTACCGTATGCACCAGAAGAAACTGTCCGGATACGTTAAGCCCGAACATAAAATCATTAAATTATCTAAATAACATTTTGGCAAAAATGGAAGCAAAAAGAGCAGGCGTTTTGGAAGCAATAATGCTCAATAAAGAGGGCTATGTTGTAGAATGCAGCGGCGACAATATCTTCATAGTTAAAAACGGAATAGTTGTTACTCCTCCGGCATCCGCAGGCGCACTGAAAGGCGTTACAAGAAATGCTTCAATAGAATTGATTAAAAATAAATTGAATATCGAATTGAGAGAAGAACTTATTTCCACATACGATTTATACACTGCAGACGAATGTTTCTTAACGGGAACAGCTGCAGAATCCATTCCCGTGGTAAAAGTTGACGGAAGAACTATCGGCAGCGGAAAACCGGGAAAAGTATTCAACAGCCTGTTAAAAGAATTTAAAGCATTAACAAGATCAACCGGAACTCCCATAAAGAAAAAATAATTATTAATGTGGAAACTGACAAGATATGTTTTATATTTAGCTTTGGTGATAGGAGCATTTTCTTTTACATATGATAAAAGAGAATGCTACTATCTGCCGTTTATTCAAAAAGGCATAGACAGATTGTCGGGCTCCACGGTTAAAATAGGAAGTTTTGCTTTAGAGTTTCCCTGCAGCATAATATTTTACGGAATATCTTATAATAATAAACTGCTTATAGACAGAGCAACATTCGGATTTAAGCCGGTGAAATTTATAAAAAATATAAAGACGCCGCTTAAATCTCTTTTTTCCGTAGATATTCATAAAATTATTTTTGCCGACGATAATCTTCCGGATATGGAAAGTTCTGATTTGTCTGCCGCCCGTAATGAAACGGATATTTCTCATTCCTTAAATAAAGTTTTTAATCTTTTCAATTTCAGTTGCAATATAGAAAGAATTTATGCACTTTATAAAGGTAAAGTCATAAAGGCCGATAATGTCGGTATTTCATTGAACAAAGGGATTGATATTGATGCAACATTAAATTTGTTAAATTATAATATTAAAACCGGAGGCAGCATAAATCTCGACGGACAATATATAAAAGGCGTTTTTTATACCGAACTTGACGGATTTGTAAAGACGAAATTTAATTCTGAAGGTTTTTATAATCCGCAGGACAAAACTTTTGAAGTGTGCGTCAATACCGAAGATATTTTTGTCAACGGGCTGATTTTTGACAGTACTAAAACCGATATTAAGAAAAGTTCATCGGGAATTACGGTAAAATCTTTCGGCAACGATGTTGATACATATTTGGAAACGGATTCGGATTTCAATATTTTATCATCTACCGGTACAGTTAAAGTAAGAGATGTCAACGATGTTTTAAACACAATGCTTCGTTACTCCGCAAATATAAACAATCAAACAATAGATACATTAAAAATTACAGCATTAAATACAACTCTCTTCGGATACGACATCGGCAACTTGGATTTGGACGTAACAAATAACAATAATAAAACATATAACATTTCCTGCGTGCATGATTCAGGCAACAGTTTCAGCACCGTAGTCAGAAAAAACGGCAGTTATAAAACTGAAGTTTTCAATAACGATATTAAACTGGGCGAAATAACCGGAAATTATAAAAAAGGTACTCTTGCCGTAGACGTAAAAGACCTTTTGGTAAAAAATCTTCCGTTTGTCAAAAAGTTAAGCAAAACCGCAAAAGGCAGGATATCTCTGTACGGAAAAATAGGCGACAAAAAAGGAACCGTTTATCTGAAAGGCAAACAACTTGCATCAAAAAATCTGAAAGGCTTTAACGTTTCGGGAACTCTGCATAAAAACAATTCCAAATGGACTGCCGATGTAGAGACGGAAGACAAAAAAGTTATATTAAACGGTTTTTACGAGACGAAAAAGGAAAACGGTGTTACGGTTCGTTACAACGGAATGGATGTACATAATATGTTGAATATGATGGGTGTTGAGAATTCGCCTCTCTACGGGAAAATTGACGGTACAATCAGTTTTTCATCGACGGATTACATAACATACATTGATGCAAAACTGAAAAACGGTTCACTTTTAAACAATAAGTTTAAAAACTGGGTTATTTCCGGAAATGTTTCAAAAACACAATTAAATATTTCAACTTTTACTTTCAAAGGAGGAAAAACTTCCGTTGATATTACTTCCTCCATAGATTTTACAAAAAAAGAAGACAGTTCTTCTTTCAGCTGTTCAATAAAAAATTTCAAACTGAATAATATAAATTTAAATTACAACACTAATTTTACCGGAAAATATGCCGGAGCAGGCGAGATAGCAGGCACGGTTAAAACGGATAAATTAACACTTAACGAATTTAATTTTCCTCATGAAGCTTTTTTAACTTTATCGTTAAACAAATTGAATATTAAAGATTTTGTTAACAGTAACGGTTTATCCGGCGAGATAAATTTTGATTATGCTTCAAAAAATATGGAAGCTGTTCTAAAAAATAACAACTCTAAAGTTTCTCAGTATTATCCGTCCGTAAAAGGCAGGCTGACTTCCGTGCTGAATGTCTCCGGGAATATAAAAAATCCTGAGGTTTCTTTCGACGGGAATTTAAAAAATGCTCTGTACAATAAATTGCTTTTTGATGCCAAAACAAAATTCAATTATAAGGACAACAAATTTTCTTTAAAGAAATTTCAGCTTACTTCCGGTAAAAAAAATGAAATGCAGATAGATGCTTACGGTGCAGTAATGCCCAAAAAGACAAACATTAAAGTTGAATTTGTGGGAATTTCCGAAGATGTTATAAATAAATTTGTAGGTTTCAGAACGCCGTTTAAAGGAACATTTTACGGTAACGGAACACTCAGCGGCAAACTGAAAAATTTAAAAGCATCGCTGAATTTATATGCAGATACATTGTACATAAAAACTTTAAAGTTCAACTCTTTTGCCGCAAAAGCAAAAGCCGACGAAAAAAAGAAAACGGTTTCCATAGATAATGCCAAAATAAAAATTTCCGACAGCGAGATAAAAATTCTTTCTGCGGATTTCAATGCCAAGACAGGTCAATATAATTCGAAATTTAAATTCGTAAATACACATTTGGGACTGTTTGATGTATTCGGAAATATGAAACTTACCGGTAAGCTGATACCGGGAAGAACCGGTTCCAAATACGACGGTACAATAACATTAAGCGATTTGTGGCTCAATGAGGAAAGAATAGATACATTATCCCTTAAATACAATATAACAAACAGAACTTTTTCGTTTAAAACTCCGGAGACAAATCCTCTTAATATTTCCGGCAGCATAAATTTCGCCGGATACCCGAAAATAAATTTTAAAAATATTTTTATAGGACATAATAACAGAAAATTTTCATTAAACGGTACTTATTTTAACGACGATATAAATTTCAATATTAACGGAAAAAATCTTGATATGGAAACATTGTCGGGATTGTTCAATATGCCTATTGATGCCTACGGAGGTCTGAATTTCAGTTTGAAAACATCGGGAAGCATTCTTAATCCCGATATAAATCTGAAAGCCAATTCCGTAAACGGTTCAGTTTATCATGTGCCGTTCGATATGTTCAACGTGTCGGTAATGGTAAAAGATAATAATTTAAATATTAATGATTTCAGCTTAATAAAAAAAGATAAATATGAATTTACCGTTGACGGATATTTTCCGTTTTGGCTGGACAGTTCTTTAAATTCAAAAATGATGAAACGTCCCGTAGATGTAAAATATAAATTAAATGATACGGGTTTGTACATACTGAACAATATTTCGGAAAATAATGTTACGACAAAGAAAGGTTCGTTAAAAATAGACGGTAAATTAACCGGAATAAGAAAAAATATTTCCAATATAGGAAAACTTTCTCTGACGGGAAAAAATATAAAAACCAATTCTTATATAAATAAAATTAAAGATTTGAACGTCGATATAGTTTGGAATAAAAATATATTTAAAATTCAGGAAGCCTATGCTAAGGCAGGTTCGGGTGTTATTGAAGCTACCGGTACGGTAAAAATGCAGGGTGTAAATCCGTCATATTATGATATAAGCTTATTTACTGCCAAAAAAGGTGTTCCCGTAGTAGTTAAAGACTTGCCCATACCGACGTCGGGTGTTTTTAAAATTGAATCCGGAAATTTTGCCAACTATTCAAAAGGAGTTCCTACATTTAATTTTAAGTTGAAAGGCAATGCCAAAAACCCGCAGCTTACGGGATGGGCAGTGTTGGAAAATACTACATTTTGCTATCCTTCTCCGGTAGAGCAGCATTATGCCGAACCGCCTTTCTTTATAAGTCAGTTATTGGACAGTATTCATGTAAATATTGACTTAAAAACTGCAAACAATACTCGTTACGAAAATTCTTATATCAATATGCTGTTAGTCGGTTCCGTAAATTTGAAAGGAAAGCTTGAAAATCTTTCCGCAAACGGCGTAGTTACTTCCAATGAAGGATTGTTCTCATACTTAGGTAATGATTTTACCATTATTAATTCCAAAATGGAATTGATAAATAACGACTTTTTTATTACGGCAGAGGGAGAATCCGAAGTGTACACTACAGGAGACAGTGATGCCGAAATAATAAAAATTTATATCGACAGATCCGATATTGACAATTTAAAAACAAGATTTGCTTCAAAGAACGATCCTACCATGGACTCTAAAAAAGCTCTGGCCAAACTGACAAAAACTGATCCTGCCGATACAAGCACTCTCGATACAAGCACGGATTTTCTGATGAAACAACAGGCTATAAGAATGTTCAGCTCCAACGTGGCAACGCCTTTGGCAAATACCGTGCTTAAAAAAACGGGTATTGTAGATAATGTTCGTTTGGGCTTTGTAAATCAGGATACGCTGCAGATTTCTCCCGATGAAGAAGCTTCAATGGCGGAACTTCTTTACGGAATGAAGTATTCCGTCGAAAAAAATATTAACAGGCTTCTGCAGGTCGGTTATTCGGTAACTTTTGATAAAGTGCAGAAAGAAATAGATTTGAAACAGGCAGTGGAAATGTCTTTTAAGGTCAACAGAAACTTATTCTTGAAAGGCAGCTACGGATTAAACTCCGACAATCCGGAATACGAACCTGAGAAAAGAGTAACACTGGAACAGAGGATAAGATTCTAAAAGCAGGTTATTAGCTTATAAGATTATAAGATTATAAGTTTAACGACAAACTATAAAACAAACTCATAACCTAATAACCTTATAATCTTATAAACTAAAAATTATGTTCGCTTTATACGTTCATATACCATTTTGCAGAAAAAAATGTTTCTACTGTGATTTTGTTTCTGTCGCATATACGGAAGAAATTGCCGATAAATATTTAAATGCTTTGGAAAAAGAAGCCGCAAAATATAAAAACGAAACTCTTGAAACAGTCTATATCGGCGGCGGAACACCGTCGGTTTTATCCGTTAAACAGCTGAAAAAATTAATCTCAACAATTAAAGATAATTTTAATATTTCAAACTTGCGTGAGTGGAGCTTTGAAGCAAATCCCGAATCCGTAACTCAGGAAAAACTTAATCTTTTATTCGGTTCGGGCATAACTCGTTTAAGTTTCGGTCTGCAGAGTGTGTTCGATGATAAATTGAAAATTTTGGGACGTCTGCATAATTACGAAGATTTTAAAAAAGTTTATTTTTCGGCAAAAGAAACAGGTTTTGACGATATAAATATAGATTTAATGTTCGGCATTCCTGGGCAGAGTATCAACGATTGGCAAAACACATTAACGGAAGCTTTGTCTTTAAATCCTCAACATATTTCATTGTATCCTTTAACGATAGAAGAGGGAACAATATTTTATAAGAACAATATTTCGGTCAACACGGATTTACAGGCTGAAATGTATAGACTTACCTGTGATATGTTAAGGAATAATAATTTTGAACATTACGAGATTTCCAATTGGGCAAAAGAACAAAGATATTCCCGTCATAATAAGCTTTACTGGCAGAACAGGGAATATATCGGGCTCGGCACGTCTTCTTCGTCGTATTATAAAAGGTACAGATATAAAAACGAAACGGATATATTGAAATATATTGAAAATATTTTAAATAATAAAGATACCGTTATTGAAAGAGAATTTATTGACGATGAATTGTACAATAAAGAAACAATTATGCTCGGTCTTCGTCTTTCGGAGGGCGTAGATATAAAATATTTTAAAAATAAAGAAGATATATTGGAAAAATATATTAAAGAAAAAATACTTATATTAAAAAACGGGAAAATTTCTTTTAGCGAAAAATCCCTGTTTATATCGAATTCTATCCTTTCGGACTTTATTTAACAAACGAAATACTTTTAATTTTTTTGAAATTCGTATGATCTAAATTAAGAGGAGTAACGGAAATATAGCCTTGCTCAACGGCAAGAATATCGGAATTTTTGTTTTTTTCTCCGGAAATAAATCTGCCGGCTAATTTATAGTAAGTTCCTTTTCTGGTCTTCTTTTCCACAACAGTTTCGTCGTACTGTCTTATTCCTAAGGGAACAACTTTTATTCCTTTGTAGTTTGCGGGAATATTTATATTCAAACATAGTGCAGGACGACCTTTTTTTTCATTTTTTAATATCTGCTTTGCTATCTTTGCACAGGCTGCGGCAACTTTATTATAACAGGGATTTTCTTCATTAAATGCTGAAACTGCCATTGACGGTATTCCAAGATATGCACCCTCACGGGCTGCGGCAACAGTTCCGGAATAAATTACATCCTGTGCCAAATTTGCACAAGTGTTTATCCCCGAAACAACCAAATCTATTTTATCTTTAAAAAAAGAATATAACGCATATTTTACGCAATCCGTCGGAGTTCCTCCGATAAGAGCAAAAATATTATTTTTTATTTTTTCAAGTTTCAAATATTTTTTTAAATGAATTGACTGGCTTGTTCCCGACATTTCATGTTTCGGTACAACCACAAAAATATTTGCAAACTTTTCAAGTTCACTAATTAAAGGTTTTAAGCCGGGACCTTTTATTCCGTCATCATTGCTTATTAGAATATTATATTTCATAATGCTCCTATATTGACCTTAATATTTGGTCTGCAACTTTGTATTTGTCTCCCTTATGTACCATATTAGCTGAGAAGCTGAGCCGCGGACTTTGTCCGCTCAGCTGAGGAGCTGAAGTGTATTCGGTATTTTTACACCATAGATTCCCGACTACGACTTTCGGGAATGACAGACTAAACGGCAATTTATAATTTATAATTAAAAATACCTATTTACTTCCGACCTTCTGTCATTTCCATCCCTCTATACATCCATACCTCCAATCCTCAAAAATCACTTTATGATTTTTAACGCTTCTTTTGCTAAAATTTCCTGCGGGAAGCTTACAGGGCAAATCTTTCTGTCAATATCAATCTTTTCGGTAAAATGATTTATTATGAAATCCGTTATTTTTTCGCAAGTTAAATTTTTCTCTTCAATAACTATTCTAAAACCGTCTTTTTCGACCGATTTTGCGTTGTAATACTGATGGTTATCGGTCGCATACGGAAACGGCACAAATACCGCAGGCAAATTGTAAAGCTCAGCTTCTTTTACCGCTCCCGCACCTGCACGACAAATAATTATATCGCTTGCGGCATAAGCATTGCCGATATCGTTCATATAATTTGTTATGAATTTTTTTGTATCAAGGTTTGAATATTTTTGTTTTATTTCTTCAAAATCGTTGTTGCCGGTAATATGTATAAACTGAATTTTGTTTCCGTATTTTTCAAACAAGCTTCGTGCAGCATCAAATGCAGCGTTATTTAATTTTACCGCTCCTAAACTACCTCCGAAAATAAATACCGTAAAAACATTAGGTAATAAGCCCAGTTTTTCCGCAGCGGTTTTTCTGGATATTCCAAAAATATCTTTTCTTACGGGGTTTGACGTAAAAACGGTTTTATCTTTATTGAAATATTTCTTTGTATTTTCAAAACTTACGGCAGTTTTTGTAACAATTTTTGAAAGAATTTTGTTTGCCAATCCGGGAACGGAGTTCTGTTCGTGAATTAACGTCGGTATTCCCGAGAACTTTGCCGTAAGAAGGACAGGAAAAGATAAATATGCTCCCATGCCTGCAACTGCAGCGGGAGACAATTTCTTTAAAATTTTTCTTGTATCAAACAGGGCTTTAACAAATTTAAAAGGAAATAAAAATAAGTCCTTTCCGAATTTACGCGGAGGTGCTTTAAAGTCCAAAATTTCATAGTCGTAACCGGAAGTCTGCACAATTTTTAAAGATATTCCGTTTTTGTTGTTATTAACAATAAAAACGGGATTGTATCCGTTTTGTTTAAGTTCTTCACCGAGGGCAAAGCCCGGATATACATGTCCGCCGGTACCGCTGACGGCAATAAGAATATTATTTTTCATTTTTTCTTATTTGTTCCTTGAAATATTAAAAAGTATTCCCAGCATTAAACAGCTGATGAGCATTGACGAACCGCCGTACGAAATAAACGGAAGCGGCAAACCTTTCGCCGGAATAAGATTTGTCGTCATTGCCATATTTATTAAAACCTGTAACGTCATTGTAACAGTTATTCCGAAAGCCAAATATTTACCGAAATTGTCTTGGCAGTTTTTGCTTATCGACAGTCCCGTATTCATCAACATAACGAATAAAAATATTACTATGATAGTTCCTATAAATCCGTACTCTTCGCCTATTATAGGAAAAATAAAGTCGGTATGTCTTTCGGGAAGGTGTTCCAATTTCATTTCGCTGTTTCCGGGACCTTTGCCGAAAAGCCCTCCCGAACCGAAAGCAACCAAAGATAATTTTATGTTATACGATGCTGCCGACATATCAAAAACGGAGTTTATAAAATCCAAAATTCTTTTTAATCTGTAAGGAAAAAGCATTATAAGCACGGCAGATGCGGAAATAAGTCCGGCAAATGCCGTAAAGATTTTCTTGTAATCTATGCCGGCAATAAAAAACATTGAAATATATGTAAGAGCAAGAAGAACAAAAGTTCCGAAATCTTTTTGAAAGACCAATATTAAAGCAAATACCGCAAAATATATTGCGGGAACAATTTGATATTTAAGTTCATTGATATACTTCTGTTTTCTCGACAAAAAATCCGCTAATACTATTATCAAAGCTATTTTTGCAAGTTCGGACGGCTGAAAAGAAAAAACTTTTAAATTTATCCACCTGTGTGCACCTTTATGTGCTGCAAACAAAAAAGGCATAGCCAGCAGTACCGCAGTGGTAATATACAGAAAAACGGGAGTATTAATATTAAAAAATTTCTGATACTTTTTATAATCAATGATAAAACCAGTAAGAGAAAATGCCGCAATTCCTATAAAAATAAAAAATGAGTGCTGAAAAATATGTTTTGCGAATCGCAAATAAGAAGGATCGTTTTTTGCTGCAGAAAACAGATACTTGTAGTCGGGCGCACATGACAATATTACCAGAAATCCTATCAGCAGCAGCAACACAAATATTATTACCAAAAAACGACTGTCATAATTTTTATTTTTCGTTGAAGTTTGTTGTCCGTTAAAAAAATATTTGAACATTTAATTATAAATTATAAATTGCCTTCTTAAATTCTCTTCCTCTGTGTTCAAAGTCGTTAAACTGGTCGAAAGATGCACAAGCGGGGGAAAATAAAACAATGTCGCCTTTTTGAGCAGAAGAATAGATTTTTTTTATTGCATTATTCAAAGTTCCGCATTCAATCATCGGAGCGGAACCCTTGAGTTCTTTTTTTATAATGTCCGTTGCTTCTCCTATCAAAAAAATATTTTTTACTTTTTTCTTTATTAAATTAAATATAGGTTTATAAGGAGAACCTTTATCCTGTCCGCCTAAAATCAGCTGAATGTTTTTGTCGAAAGATTCCAAAGCAACTTTTGTAGAATCCACATTTGTGGCTTTAGAATCGTTATAATATTTTACGCCGTTAATTTCTTTAACAAATTCTATTCTGTGTTCCACGCCTTTAAAATTCGAAATCACTTTATTTATTACGGAGACTTTTATGCCGCTTAAATATGCAGCGGCTGCAGCCGCAAGAATATTATCAATATTATGTCTTCCGACGATATTTATTTTCGGGCTGAATTTTGCTGCTGTTTTTTCCGATTTTTTTATATAAACCGTTCCGTCTTTATAAAAAATTCCGTTTCTTGTCTTATCGTTGTTGAACTCAAAAATTTTTGCTTTTGTTTTAACTATACTTTTTTTCAAATATTTGTCGTTATAATTGTAGATTGCATAATCTTTATTTTGTTGATTAATGAAAATGTTGGATTTTGCTTTTACGTAATTTGCCATTGTGTGATGATGTTTTAAATGGTCGGGGGTAATGTTCATACTTACGCTGATGTCGGGACGGAAAAGAGGAGAATCTTCCAATTGATATGACGACAATTCCAACACAAGAATTGATTTGTTATTGAGCTTTTTTACAACGTCGGAAATTGCAAAACCGATATTTCCCGCAACAAAAGTATTTTTATATGCTTTTTTGATAATCTCATAAATCAAAGTTGTCGTGGTTGTTTTTCCGTTGGTTCCTGTAACCGCAATAATTTTTTTTGGTTTTGCAAAATTCAATGCAAAGTCCAACTCGCTAAATACCGGTATTTCCCGCTTTACGGCTTGTTTTAAAATATCCAGTTCTTTCGGCAGACCGGGACTTTTTATTATAATATCTCCGTCAAGAACTTTTTCAGAATGTTTACCGAATTCAACCGAAACTTTTTTATTCAAGTTCATTTTTTCATGGGTTCTTTTTTTACCGCTGTCGGAAGCAAAAACGGAATATCCTTTTGATACGGCCAAATTTGCACAGCCGATACCGGATTTTCCCAAACCTAAAACCGAAATTTTAATATCTTTATTTTTTAACATTTTTATCTTAATTTGAGCGAACCTATCGCTATGATTGCAAGTATTATTCCGATTATCCAAAACCTTATTGTTACTTTTGTTTCAGCAAGACCGCCAAGCTCGAAATGATGATGCAGCGGTGCCATTCTGAAAAATCGTTTTCCCGTTCTTCTGAAAACGGATACCTGAATCATAACCGAAAGTGCTTCAGCTACAAATATTCCTCCCAATATGAAAAGAATTAATTCCTGTTTTATAAAAACGGCAGTTATACCTAAAAGGCCTCCAAGACATAAACTGCCCGTGTCTCCCATAAAAATTTCTGCGGGGTAGGTGTTGTACCACAAAAAGCCCAATCCCGCCCCGAAAAGAGCCATTAAAAATACGGCAATTTCTCCCGCACCCAAAACATGTGCAACTTTCAAATATGCACTTGTGTTGGCATTACCTATCAGATAAGAAAATATTGCCAGAGTGACAGCCGCTATTATAATGTTGCCTATTGCCAGTCCGTCAAGACCGTCGGTTAAATTTACGGCGTTTGAACTTCCTACGATAACAAAAAATATCAGTATAAAATACAAAAACGACATTTCAATAAAGTTTGTTTTAAAATAAGGAATATTCAACGACGTGGCATATAAAGCATTTGTGGGATTGAAATATAAATACGCTATTATAAAAACGGCAAACAAAGACTGAAAAAATAATTTCTTTTTTGCCGACAAACCTTTAGGATTTCTTTTCACAAGTTTAAGATAATCGTCAAAAAAACCTATCATTCCGAAAAATATCGTCGCTGCTATCAGCCACAGAATAAACGGGTTGTCGAGCCTCGCCCAAAGCAATGTCGAAACAAGCATGGAAATAATAATTATTACCCCGCCCATAGTAGTAGTACCGGCTTTAAGCTGATGCGTTTTAGGTCCGTCGTTTCTTATGGTCTGTGAGATTTTATATTTTTTTAAAGTTCGTATGATATAAGGTGCAATTAAAAAACAAACTGTTAAGCTTGTCAGTATGGCTCCGCCGGCTCTGAAAGTAATATACTGAAAAATATTAACATCTAACAACGAATAACATAAATGATAGAACATTGTTAACCCTTCTTTGCTCTGTCCATGGAAATAAGCTCGTCATAAACCAAATCAAGATGCATACGTCTGGAACCTTTAATGAAAATAATGGTGTTTTCATTTGCTTCTTTCATCAATTCTTCACAGATTATTATTCTGGTCATAAAATATCTGGACCTTTTCTTTGAAAGTTCATTCTTTATGCTGCTGACCAGACTTCCGAACAGATATACATTTTTTATATTGTCTTGAGAATTTATGAATTTACCTATTTCGGCATGATATTGTGCGGCTTTATCTCCAAGTTCAAGCATATCGCCCAAAACAAGGGTTACCTCTTTATTGGGATAAGACTGAGCCAAACTTGTGATGGCTTCTTTCATTGAAGACGGATTGGCATTGTACGCATCGTTAATTATTGTCGCACCGTTTTTTAACGTATAGGACTGCATTCTCATAACGGGGGGAGTAAAATGTTTTAAGCCTTTCTTTATTTCGGAAAAAGAAAAGCCCAGTCCGTGTGCCGCTGCCGCCGCCGCAAGTGCATTAAAAATATTGAATTTTCCCTTTATCGGAAGTTCAATTGTTTCGTGATGAGAATTTATGTACATATCGAACATCGGTTTATCCAGCCATAACCTTATATTTTTGGCATAAACATCAGCACCGCTGTATAAACCGAAAGTGATAACTTTTTTTGATATATGCGGGATATAATTTTTAAGATAAGAATTATCGTTGTTCAATACTATAAATCCGTTATCGTCAATCTCGTCTATCAGAGAAGATTTTTCTTTAAGTACGTTTTGAGGCGTTTTAAAAAATTCCAAGTGAGACGAACCGATATTCGTTATTATTCCGCAGTGGGGCAGAGTGATATCGCACAGAGCTTTTATTTCTCCGAATTCCGAAGTTCCTATTTCCAAAGCGGCATATTCGATATCGCTTGTAAGATTAAAAATAGTAAGAGGTACACCGATTCTGTTATTAAAATTTCCTTTATTGGTAAGAGTTTTTCCTTTTTGTTTTAAAATGGAAGCCAGCATTTCTTTCGTGGTGGTCTTGCCGTTTGAGCCGGTAACATCGACGGTCTTTAACAGTCTGAATTTTTTTCTGTAGAAAGCGGCCAACTTTTCCAAAGCGGCCGATGTGTCGTCAACTTTTACCAAAGACGGTAAATTGGGATAAAAAACGTTGAAATCCACATCATCTCTGGAATATATTATTGCCGATACTTTTTTTTCTATGGCTTCTTTTATATATTCATGACCGTCTTTTTTGCCTTTCAGTGCGAAAAAGACCTGCCCTTGTTTAATAGTTCTCGTATCAATGCCTATTTCCGTTATCGGAAGATGCGGATTACCTAAAATAAAAGAACCGTTAACCGCATTTATTAAATCCATCAAATAAAAATTTTCCATTTTAGTACCTTATATGTTATTTAAAATTTCCGTTGACGTTTCTTTATCGTCGAAATGAATTTTTTTTGTTCCTATTATTTGATAATTTTCATGTCCTTTCCCGGCAACAAGAATAACATCTCCGCTTTTTGCAAATTTAACAGCCTCGTATATTGCCTGCTTCCTGTCGACGACAATTCGATAATTGTTTTTATTTACTTCTATTGCTCCCTGCTCCACATCCTTTATTATATCTGCGGGATTCTCTTCTCTCGGGTTATCGGATGTAATAAAAACAAAATCGCTTAAAGAACATGCCGTTTTTGCCATCAAAGGTCTTTTAGTTTTGTCTCTGTTTCCGCCGCAGCCGAACACGGTAATAATTCTTACAGGGTTTAAATTTTTAAGTGCAAGTATTACATTTTTTAAAGCATCGTCGGTGTGCGCATAGTCCACAATAACCGTAAAATCTTTTCCACTTGGAACTTTTTCCAACCGTCCCGGAGCGCCGGTAATATATTTAAAATTTTCAATTATCTTATTAAATTCAATTCCCATTGCCGTACATATACAGAACACGGCAAGCAGGTTGTATATGTTGTGCAGTCCTATTTGATTTACGGTTACTTTTCCTCTGCCGAAAGAAGAGTCGATAACAAAAGAACTTTCTTTACTGTTTAAAGATATCTCTTCTGCACACGCAAAAATATCTCCGTTTTTATCTTTTGTCGAATAGGAAATCTTTTCTGCCGGTATATTTTCATTATCAAACAGTTTTTTTCCGTAAAAATCATCGGTATTAATTATAGCAAACTTTTTATTATTTTTAAAATTATTTTTTAATCCCTCAAACAATATTTTTTTTGCGTTAAAATAATTTTCCATATTTTTGTGGAAATCAAGATGGTCTTGCGTGAGGTTTGTAAATACGGCAGCGTCAAATTCAATATTCAAAACTCGTCCCAAAACAAGAGAATGAGAAGATACTTCCATAATCAAATATTTTATTTTTGCGTTTACCGTATCCGACATCATTTTAAATAAATCCAAAGACTGCGGCGTGGTATTGGGGGCATCAATAACGGTATTTGCATATCTGTAAGTTATCGTTCCTATCACGCCGATATCAATATTTAATTTCTTAAGTATTGATTCAAGCATATATGTTATGGACGTTTTTCCGTTTGTACCCGTAACGCCTATAATAAACAGTTTCTTGTCGGGATAATCATAAAATTTAGCGGCAATATCCGCCATGGTTTTTACAATATCTTCAACGACAATATTTGCAACTTTGCAATTTGATATTTTTACGGAAGAAATTATACACACAGCCCCTTTTGATACGGCATCGTCAATAAATTTTGCTCCGTCGGTATGCGCGCCGCTTAAAGCAAAAAATATATATCCGTCGGAAATTTTTCTGGAATCATACGATAGTCCTTTTATATCAACATCGCAGAATTGAGAAATTTCTTTTACTTTAATGTTTTCAAGCAGCCTGCTTAGAAGCATATTTTTTCTCCTTTTTATTTTTATCGGATGGTTTTATATTTTTTTTGACGATTTTTTCGTCGGGCGGAATTTTCAAATATTCCAAAGCTCTTTTTGCAATATTTGCGAAAACGGGTGCCGCAACCGATGCGGCATAATAATTTTTTTCATCAGGTTCGTCGAAAATTACAAGTATTACAAGTTCGGGGTTCTTTGCGGGTATCATACCGCAGAAAGATGCCATATAATGTTTCTTGGAATAACTTTTTATTGTTTTATCATATTTTTGAGCAGTTCCCGTTTTACCTGCTATTGAATATCCTTCAACTTTTGCGGATTTTCCCGTACCGTCTTTAACCACACTTTCCAAAGCAGTCTTTACTTTGGCGGCGGTATCTTCGGAAACAACTCTTCTGACAGGTTCTCTGAGCTTGTATTCTTTTGTTCCTATGGATTTAATGATTTTAGGTTTCAATAACATTCCGCCGTTTGCTATCGCCGAATATGCACTTATGGTTTGTATGGCAGTTACGGAAAGTTCCTGTCCGAAAGATAACGTCGGGAGGCTTCCCTTAGTCCATCTTTCTACGGGTCTCAGCATTCCTTTAGCCTCGCCCGTCAGCTCTATACCTGTTGCGGAATTAAAACCGAACAGCCTCATATATTTATAAAATTTTTCTTCGCCGAGTTTTAATGCAAGTTTTGCCGTTCCCACGTTGGAAGACTGTTCTATTATTTGTTTAAGCGTCAAAAATTTGGCTTTGCCGTGATCGTCTCTTATTATTCTTCCTGCATATTTGAATTTACCGTTTTCGCAGTCTATCTTGTCCGACAATTTAAATAATTTTTCTTCCAAGACTGCCGCCAAAATTATAATTTTAAATGTTGAGCCGGGTTCATTTATATCGCTTATTGCAACATTATTCAGATATTCTATCTTAGATACCGGTTCATTGGGATTATAATTCGGGAGAGATGCCATTGCGAGAATATCTCCGTTATTCGGATTTTGAATTATGGCAACGGCTTTTTTTGCTTTTGTTCTTTTTAAGCCTTCATTAAGTTCTTCCTCTAAAATAAACTGAAGTTTTCTGTCTATCGTAAGGCGTACATCGTTAGGCTCATTAATATTTTTATCTTCCAGATAATCCGAGAAAATTTTGTTGCTTCCTATGGTATATTGCTGTCTTTTTATGTTGTCGCCGGTCAATTGCTCGTCGCAGAATTTTTCTATGCCGTAGATTCCCTTTTCGTTAGAATCCGTTTTTCCTATTATGTGTGCAGCCAAGCGTTGTTCCGGATACAATCTGATATAACTGCTTTCCATAGCTACGCCGGGAATTTTTCTGCCGGCTATTTCCATTGCTGTTCTTTCGTCGATATTTTGTTTTATGGGAATGTAAGATTTTTTCTTTTTTATCAGTTCCAGGTGGCGGGGTTTAAAAAAAATGTTAAAACTGTTTAATATCTTTTCCGTTTCTGCCGTATCCTGCAGCATCTTTGCATCAATATAAAGATTATACTTTTTTATGCTCATTGCAAGTATATTGCCGTTTCTGTCAAGGATATGCCCTCTTTTTTGTCTCTCGGTAGCTTGTTTGTGTACTATTTTGTTGCCGTACTTATTTATATTCGAATAGTTTATTATCTGCAGGCTTAACAGCCGAACGATTATTATCAAAAACAGGAAATAAAAAAATCCCATAACAAAATTATTTCTGTTGAACAAACTTTTTATTTTATTAGTTTTTCTTTCAGACGATTTAAAAAATAATTTATTAAATTTTTTTTTATTTTTTTTTGCCATTTAATATATTACTTAATAACTGTTATTTTGTCCTGAGACGGTTTTAAAAAATTTTTTTCTTTCGCTTTTTTAACAAGTTTTTCCAGTGCAAGTATGGAATTTATTTCCGATCTTATGGAATTAGTTTCATTTTTAATTTTTTGATATTCGGCCTCAAGGTTATTTACCTTAATTTCTACCATTTTAAGTTGATTTTTCTCGAAAATAACAAAACCTAACGAGAGAACAGCCAAAAATATTAAGGCTATTGCAGTTACAAAATTCTTACTCATAAATTTTTTCCGATACTCTTATTTTTGCACTTCTGCTTCTTGGATTGATTTTTATTTCTTCTTCCGTTGCAGTAATAACTTTTTTATTTATTATCTTTAAACTTTGTGCGGCTTTGAATGACTGTTTTACAATTCTGTCTTCAAGAGAGTGATACGACATTATAACCGCTCTTGCTTTCGGTTCCAAAATATTTTCCAAAGAGTTTAATAAATCTTTTAAACTGCCGAGTTCGTCGTTGACACGGATGCGCAACGCCTGAAAAACTTTAGTGGCAGGATTAATATTACCCTTTGAATATTTAATGCTGCATATTATATCTTTCAGCTGATTGCAGGTTTTGATGTTTGTCTTTATTCTGGTATCAATTATTTTCTGTGCTATCTGCCGCGAAAAACTTTCTTCTCCGTACTCGAAAAATATTTGTTCCAGCTTTTCTTTGGGAAAAGTGTTTACTATTTCATAAGCAGTCAGGCTTTGCTTGTTATTCATCCTCATATCAAGAACAGCTTCGGAATTAAAAGAAAATCCTCTTGATTTATCGTCGAGTTGTTTTGAAGAAACACCCAAATCGGCAAGTATGCCCGAAACTTTCGGAATATTTAAATTGTTTAAATTTTTTTCTATATTCCTAAAATTGTCATTGCAAAAAATAATTCTGTCTTTTACTTTTTGTAATTCCGGATTTGTTTCGAATCTTTTTAAAGAAGTTTCATCTTGGTCAAAGGCGATGATTTTTATATTTTTATATTTGTTTAATAAAAATAAGCTGTGTCCGCCCCCGCCGAACGTGCAGTCGACATAATACCCCGTATCTTTTGTTATAAGATACTGTTCAACTTCGTTTACCATAACAGGAAGATGATAAAAATTTTCTGTATTCATAATTATTTTAGTTTATAAGCTTATCAGGTTATAAGGTTATGAGTTTGTTTTGTAATTTATTAGTTTTTATCTTTTATAACCTTATAAACTTATAATCTTATAACCTAAATTTGCTTCGCAAATTTAGGGCAGATGCTCATACACCGAATTCCGTAATGTTTAAAAATAAACACCTGCGGTCATTTCTCTGCCGCACAAATTGCTTCGTGCGGTCAAGCGACAACAACTGCTGTCTTGCTTTCCGGTAAGGATTTAGCCGTTTCATTTCCCGTCTTATTGAAAAAAGAAAAAAATTATAACGGGAATTATTCCTCTTTTTTTTATAGGAGATTTTATGATGAGGAATGCCTTTCCCTTTCGGGAAAATGCCGTCACTGTTCGCACCTCTGTCATTGCTGACTGCGGGAATTGCCCGCTACCGTTTTTCTCTCTTTTGAGAGATTAAAGTTCGGACTTTCCTCTTTACAACAAGTGTAAAGCGACCGCCGAACATCTGCCCCTATACTACAATTTATAATTTATAATGTACAATAATGTACAATGTATAATAAACGACGAAACGGTAACTTACAACTTATTTAGAAAATCGTTTTACGATTTTCTAAATAGGATTCTTGAACAATTGTCACAATAGACGAGTTCTTTGCACTTTGTAGCCTGCACTATCAGCTGAGGTCTTAACATTACGTTACAGCCTCCGCAGCTTTCGCCGGAGATAAGTGCTATACCCTGCCCGTCTCTTGATTCTCTTATTCTCTCATACTGAGACAGGATATTTGCATCAATACCTTTTGCAAATTCATCTCTGTCTTTTTTTGTCTGTTCAATATTTTTTTTGGCTTCTTCAATTTTATTTTTGGCTTCTTCAATTTCTTTGTTTATTTCCGCTTCTTTTGTTTTTGATTCCTGCTCGTAACCTTTTAAATTTTCCTGCTCTTTTGCAATATCGTCCAGCAGCTTAAGAATTTCGTCTTCTACTACGCTTTTATCGGCTTTGGCTTTTTCTATCTCAAGCAGACAAGTTTTATACATATCGTTGGATTTTATGGTATTCAAGTCGGCAGTATGTTTTGCGATAGCAGCTTCTTTCGAATCCAAAAGAGCCTCTTTTTCTTTTTTCAAAGAATTCAATTTAACATACTGAGATTTTTTATTTTCAAAGTCCGCTTTTACGGCTTCGAGAGCTTTCTGTTTTTTCTCAATAATTTTCGGCATTTCGTCAATATCTTTTTGAGATGCAAAAATTTTTACGTCCTGCTGCTGAAGCAGGTATAATTGTTCCAATGTTTCTTTTAAGTTTTCCATTTTTTCTCCTAAATAAATATATGCCTCCTTATTTTACCAAGTTTAAAACAAACAGGCAAGAAAAAAATCGCCGGGTTTTTCGGCGACTGTCAATACTTAGAATTTACAATTTGAGGTTTATCGTGCAGAATTACTTTTCCTCTCCGTCATAATATATAAATGTCGATGGTGCCGTCACGGAACCTTTTAATGTCAACGGTTCGGAATGAACTGCTACGGCTGAATATACATCTTCATCCGCATGGATATAATATGCCGTAAAATAACTGTTATTTCTTGCATCAATATTCATAAATTTGTCAAAGCTTGTTGTAGGGCTTGAATAGAAAGAAAAGTATTCTACGTTGTAAACTCTTTCGAAAGTGCCTATTTGATTAAGCAAAGTTTTTGCTTCGGTCTGTCTGGCTTTTTTGATATATCCCATCATAATAGGAACAACCACTATAGTTAATATACCTATAATGACTATCACTATGATTAATTCCACCAGGGTAAAGCCTGCAGTTTTTCTTTTCATTCTATTAAATATTATAGTATATAATATTTGACTTGTCAACAAGAATTTTACTTAGTACCGGATAAATTCATTGCATTTTTTATAAAAAATTTATATAATCTACGTCAACTTAAAATTTTAACAATAATGGAGAGATGGCCGAGTGGTTGAAGGCGCAGTCCTGGAAAGACTGTTTATCGGAAACGGTAACAAGGGTTCGAATCCCTTTCTCTCCGTTTTATAATGACAGAAAAATATGGAGGCAGTATGAAGAAGTTTGCAGTAATGTGCAGTGCGTTGTTATTGGTTGCAGGTATTTCCGTAAAAGTTTCTGCTGCAATTGACGGGAAATTTGCAAGTGTTGCAACGGGAGGAACAAGTATTTTTACTCAGGAAATAGCGGAAGCAGTTTTTAATAATTCCGGGAATTATACTTTATTTCAGAAGCAGGGTACTGTAAGTGAAAGTTCCGAAGTAAAACAGAGCAAGTATCCCGCAGGTGATGTTGATGACAGAGAAGGCTTAACAATGTGGATTAAGGGTATTTACGGAAAAGAAGAAGTTGATTTCGATTATAAGAAATTCAATGCCGATTACTACGGTGTAATTTTAGGAATTGATACCGACAGAAAATATACCGACAGTTTTGATGCAACTTACGGAATTTTTGCTGCTTATACCGAGGGCAAACTTGACAAATCCGATAAGGCTCGGCTTAGCGGAGGATATATCGGTGCCAGAGCCAACTGGTATATAAACAAATTGTTTTTCGGTGCTGTTGCCGATTTCGGTTTAAGAAAAACCAAAACGGAAGCAAACGGAGATGAAACCGATTTTGATTCACAAAGTATAGGATTGGCTTTAAAAGCAGGTTATAATTTTGAAGTAAGCAATAAAAATTTTACGATTCAACCGAACATAGTTTTTAATTCCGATTTTGATATATCGGAAAGTTTTAAACTTGACGGAACAAAAGTCGAGTCGAATAACTATTTCAATACATCAATTGCTCCCGGCGTAAAATTAGCAAAGAATTTCGGCCGCTGCTGGATAGTTACCGGAGAGGCAAAATATGTTATTGCTTCTACCAACGGTAAAGTAAAAATAGATGATACCGACAAATATGATGCATATTATTCCAACTATACCCTTGCAGGTTTAGGTGTTGAAAAGATTTGGGGATATACCGTTCTTCACTGCAAAGTAAATAAAACCTTTTCCGGAAGAAACGGCTGGATAGTTAATGCAGGCTTGGAATTTAAATTCTAAATTTTAATTTAAGGAGATAATATATATGAATAAATATTTAAGTTTACTTTTGATTTTGTTTGCTGCGGTATGCATATCGGGCTGCGGTGTAAAGTATGCACGTCCGGACAGATGTGTATGCGGCAGTGTTGAAGCTCCTGCACAGGAAGAAGAAGCTCCGGTTAGTGAAGAACAGCCTTTATCCGACGAGCTTGCGGCAGCCCTCAGTGACGAAGCTCCCGTACCGGAACCTCTTGAAGGAGTAAAGCCGAACAATGACGACAGAGAAATGTCTCCGGAGATGGTTGCGGCTTTAAGCGATTCCGATAAGATAAAGCATGCTATAGAACATGCCGAAACAAATGAAAACAATGAAATAAAAATAGATTTCGAAAAAATTGCAGACAAAGGTTTATATGAGGTCAACTCCGCAGTGATATCGAAAAAAAGTTATGAGGGTTTGAATGCCGTTGCCGACTTTATGAAAAGGCATTCGGATGTTACTTTAAGAGTTGAAGGTCATACCGACAGTACAGGAAAAGCCGATTATAATCAGCAGCTTTCGGAAAGAAGAGCAAAATCCGTTAAAAAGTATCTTGTTAACAAAGGCGTAGATGCAAGCAGAATAACAACAAAAGGATTTGGTGAATCAAAACCGATAGCCGATAATTCCACAAAAGCAGGTCGTGCGCAAAACAGAAGAACAGAAATGATTTTTAAAATGAAATAAAAAAGGTTGCCAAAAAAGAAAATATTTGTTATAATCTGACTGAAAGACCAAAGAAGGCAACCAACTCTACTAAGGTAAAACCTTTCTTTACTTTCATTATCTTTTCATTAGGCTGGGAGATGCTATGACTCCCAGCCACCTTTCTTTAAGGAGGAAAAATGAGTAATAAAAGAATTGGAATCATCACGGCGGGAGGAGATGCTCCGGGAATGAACGCAGCCGTACGTTCCGTAGTAAGAACCGGAATTTATTGCGGATTTGAAATGGTAGGTTTTCAGAGGGCGTTCGGCGGATTGCTTGACGGCGATTATATAAATATGACGGCAAGAACCGTCAGCGGAATAATCAATCAGGGCGGAACAATTTTAAGAACGGGAAGATGCCCGGAACTGAAAACCGAAGTCGGTATGAACAAAGCCGTTAAAATTTTAAAAGAATTAAAAATTGACGGGCTTGTAGTTATCGGCGGGGACGGTTCGCTTGCTGCAGGTACTGCCATAAGCAAACACGGAATAAAAGTAGTTAATTTGCCTGCAACCATAGATAACGATGTTGTCGGTACGGAAGAGACTATCGGTTACGATACGGCACTTAATACCGCAGTTGAAGCAATAGACAAAATAAGAGATACAGCCAAAAGTCATGAAAGAATTTTTGTTGTAGAAATAATGGGACGCCATCACGGCTTTTTAACTTTGGCTGTCGGGCTTGCAGCAGGTGCGGAAGTGATAATAGTTCCCGAAGTTAAGCCTGATATTGACGAACTTTGTGATAAATTCAGAACGGCAAGCATATCCGGAAAAAAATCTTTAATTGTTGCTTATGCCGAGGGTTGCGGAAATTCGTTTGAATTCGGTAAACAGATTGCCGATAAAACGGGACTTGATGTAAGAGTAAGCAATTTAGGTTATATTCAGAGAGGCGGAATACCTACCGCAAGAGAAAGAATTTTGGCATCCGTACTTGGTGCCGAAGCAATAAGGCTGTTGAAAGAAGATAAAACCAATTTTCTTGTTGGCGTGGAATACGGCAGAATAAAACTTACCCCGTTTGAAGAAATTCCGAAAATGAAAAAAGAATTCGATATTGAAGATTATAAACTTTTACAGAAACTTTCTATTTAAAATGCTTCCATAAGCGTAAAATATGTTCCTTTTTCTTCGTTGGAAGCGGCAAAATCTATTCTAAAATTCATCCTCGGGTCGTCCTTTATTTTTATTCTTACACCGACACCCGAGGCTGTTTTTATCTTCAGTAAATCTATATCTTCCGTATCTTTATATACGTTTCCCACACCGCTGAACAGTGCCAACCAAACAACGTTTGTAATTTTTATTTTCAGCTCAGGCTGTAAAGCAAGCAGAATATTATCCTTGTATCTGTCCGCATAAAATCCTCTCAACAAATTTGAACCGCCCAAAGCAGGCATTACCTGTATAGGTGCATTTCCGTTAATAAATTCTCCAAACAGTTGATAAGAAAACAAAACTTTCTTTTTATATATATGAAAATAATTTCTAAAATCAAAATCCGTTTTGGAATAATTATATTTACTGCCGAATCTGTTATTGTATAATAAATATTCTGCCTTTATTAACACTCCTTCGGTAGGGTAAATATTGCTGTTTCTTGTATCGAATTTTGTTTTAAACCCTAAGCCGGAAACAACACCGTTTGTTTTAATGTATTGCAAAGTTCCGTCATTTTCCGTATCTTGTATTGTCATATCTTCACAATCGTACTGCACGCCGAACATTAAATTTTTTATTACCTTTCTTGATAATGCTATTCCGAAACCGTGTTTTCTGTTCAGGAAATCTTCTTCATTATTTTCTGAAGATTTGTTGCCTATACCGTAAAATTTTTTAGGGAAATTCGTATAAATAAGTTTTCCTTCCAGCAGATAATTTTGGTTGTCAAAATATATTGACGGAATAACTCCGATGATAAATTGATTTTTAAAAGTTCCCATGGCAAACATATTCAATGAAGAGAAAAATTTATGTTTCTCTTCTTTAAAATGCATCATATCTACAAGAGAGATGCCTGCACTTGTATCGGGAGAATAAAAGGGGAAAAAGAAAAAAGTATTGTTTGTCTTAGCAAACAATCCGCTGTAAGAAAATATTAAAAATGATAATGCTAATAAAATTTTTTTCATTGTCATTTATTATACATTATATATTATACATTGCCGTTCCGTCTGTCATTCCCGAATGTTTCTGTCGGGAATCTCTCTGTTTGTCGTTGTTGTTAATTGTAAATTATAAATTGCTATAGCTGTGGCAATTGCAGCGTTTAAAGATTCCGCTTTTCCAGTCATTTCTATTTTTATTTTGTCGTCGGTAATATTCAGTACTTCAGGCGATATTCCCTTTGCTTCATTTCCCACAATAATTGCAGCGGAATCGGAATTTAATTTTAATTCTTGTAAATTTTTACTTCCGTCTAATGCCAATGCACAGGTCCGTATATTTTTTTCTTTGAAAGTTTTTATTAACTGCACAATATCGCACTCTTGAAATAGCGGGATATTAAAAATCGCACCCATTGTGGCACGCACAACTTTATCGCCGTAAACATCTGCAGAATTTTTGGAAAGAAAAATTCCTTTACAGGAGAAAGCTTCTGCCGTTCTTATGATAGTGCCGACGTTGCCGGGATCTTGCAAATTGTCGCAAACAATAAAAATACCTTTTAGGTTTAACGTTTTTTCAATGTCGTACTTCTTTTTTTCCACAACCGCTAAAATTCCCTGAGGTGTTTCCGTTCCGGATATTTTTTTAAATAATTGTTTGGAAACTTCATAAACTTGAATATTGCTTGTCATTCCGTGCGAACGGTAACGTTCTGACGCGGAATCTATGTTACCGTTGTCTTTCCTCTTTTTGTCGTTTTCTGTCGTTACTGTGTATTTTATTTTCCAGTCTTTCGGAATTTCCGAAACCTGTTTCTGCCCTTCCACAATAAATAAACCTTGCTCGTCTCTGTTTTTCTTTTGTTTAAGAGCAATAATCTGTTTAATTATATCGTTGTGTGGACCGGTAATGAGCATACTTTCTCCATATGTTAATATATAACGACCGCACATTTTGGGCTGTTCAACCGCGCAGCTGTGTCGTTGCGAGCCGTTGTTGTCTTTAATTGTTGTTCATTGTACATTATATTAAATAGTTTACAATTTTATAAAACAGTTTACAAATAAAAAAACAAGCAGGAATTTTATTTCTTACTTGTTTTTATTGATAATATAATATAAAACTATTTTTATTTTGAAAGTTTTTTCACAC
The DNA here is from genome assembly GCA_905234925.1 of uncultured Endomicrobiia bacterium. Classification (GTDB taxonomy): domain Bacteria; phylum Elusimicrobiota; class Endomicrobiia; order Endomicrobiales; family Endomicrobiaceae; genus Ruminimicrobiellum. Next base: position 7,523 of record CAJOJJ010000003.1, on the reverse strand, counting down.
CTTTTATTATGTTTATTATTTCTTTTTGTTGTTCGTTGTTCAGGTCTGCAGTCAAATACTGAAGCTGTCTTAAAAAAGTATCTTTTTTAATTTCCTGTTTGTTTTTGGTATCATTTTTAGTGTCGGTAAGAAGAGTTATAACGGATATTTTCAGTTTTTCGGATAATCTTACAAGAAGATCCAAACTCGGTTTATCAACATTACGTTCTATGTTGCTCAAATATTTATAGCTCATATTAATTTTTTCCGCAAGTTCTTCCTGTGTTAAATTTAATTTTTTTCTTTCTTCTTTAATTCTCTTACTTATTATGGAATAAATATTTTTATTTCCTGATTTTGTCATATGTAATCTCCCTGTTATTTTATTATATTTTCTCAATTTTCAAACAAAATTAAAACCTTATATATTCTTGAATTAATATTCAAGAATATTTCTTGACAAAGACGAGTTTTTGTGTTATACTATACGCACGGAAAAAATCAATTTAGGAGGATATTATGAAAAGATTGAAAGGTTTTACTTTAGTAGAGTTGGTAATCACGATTGCAATCGTTATCATTTTGTCGGTAATTTCTGTTCCTATTTACAGAGGGTATGTAAATAAAGCGATGATGTCGGAAGGATATTCATTATTGGGAGTAATACTTTCTGCACAAAAAGCATATTACAGCGAATATGGGAATTTTTTGAGAGAACAGGAAATGAGCGGTATTTGGACATGTTTTGAAACTGTTTTAGGAATTGATGCTCGAGGGAATAAATATTTTACATGGATGCAGCCGGGTGATCCTGGTTCAGAAAAATCGTATTTTCAGGCTTACATAGTAAAGCCGGAAAATTTAATAGATAATGGAAAAACATATTTAGAAATAAGATACAATATAACAACAGGATCTACTATTGGAGAAATATAAATTTTAAAGCATAGTATATATGCTTTATTATGACAGGGAGATAACATAGCAATCTTCCTGTCTTTTTTGATGTCACAAAAGACAAAAAGATTTTGAATTTAAATAAAGCGGCTGGATATTAGTAAAAACGTCTGATGTGGATAGAAATCAATATTCCGATAGCAAACATTGACGATACCATACTTGAACCGCCGTACGATACCATTAAAAGCGGCAACCCCGTAACAGGCATTAAGCCCATAACCATCCCAATATTGATTATACCATAGAAAGCAAACATAACTGCAATACCCGTAGCAATAAGAGAGCCGAACCTGTCTCTTGCCTGTCGTGCCACAACCAAAGCGCGCCAAACAAAAAGAAAATAGAAAAGAATTGTCATCTGAGCGAACAGATAGCCGCCCTCTTCACCGATAACGGAGAAAATAAAGTCCGTTCTCTGTTCGGGAAGGAAACCGAGCTGTGTTTGTGTACCTTTCAGAAAGCCTTTTCCTGAAAATTCCCCCGAGCCGAGAGCAATTTTCGACTGAATAATATTGTACCCCGAAGCACGGGCATCAATTTCCGGCTTTAGGAATACAATAAGCCTTTTTCTTTGATATTCTTTTAATGATTTATTAACAACTATTGAAGAAAAAGAACCTGCAATAATTATGCACAAGAATAATACAGGGTATGTCCATCCGATAGGAATTCTAAGTTTATTTAAAAACCATTTAACCAAAACTATTATTAAAATTACGGAACCTAAAATTATTGCCGCATTCTGCCATTGCGAAGTGGCATTTACAAAAAAGCTTAACACTTTGTTTGTTTCCAGCAGTTCGGGTTGAAGCTTAAAAAATGTAGTAAGCAAAGGAATTGATACTGCCAAACTACCGTATAAAACAACCGAAAAAATATGTGTTAATTTTGCGCCTGCAACATAAAGTAAAACCAATGTTACGGGAAAATATGATAACGTTGAAGAAAAATCCGGCTGAAGCATAATAAGGGCAAAATGGCCGAACGTAATAAGAAGCGTTTTTATAAACACTGAAAGTTTTTTAATATAACGCCAGTTGATATCAATGTACGCCGAAAGAACAAGTATTAACATAATTTTGGTTACTTCAACAGGCTGAAACGAAAAAAACGGAAATTTAAACCAACCTTTAGTACCTTTAATTTCCATACCGAAGATTAAAACGGACACAAGCAGCAGGCAGGAAAAAATATATATGAATTTATAAAAATGTTTATAGTGTTGATAGTTAAAACCGGCAAAGAAAATCATCCCGATAACACCTATACCAAGTGCCGCACCTTGCGTACTGACAAACTTTGTTAAATTGTCGTTATTAAAGCTTGCCGAATATATCGCCGTGAAACCGACAAATAAAAGATATAACAGCGATATCCAAAAAGTAATATCGATATTTTCCGTAATTTTGGTAAAAATAGATTTAACGTTTAACATTTTTTTGTTTGTTTTTTTTGTTCTTTGTTTTTTTGTTGTTTTTTATATTTTTCTTGTTTTTGTTATTTTTGTTGTTTTCATCTTCTTCCGGGTCAGGTTCAGTAATATGGAAATATTGTTTTAAAATTTCTCTTATTACCGGCACGGAAACGCTTCCTCCGAAACCGCCGTTTTCCACGATAACCGCTACGGCAATTTGAGGATTGTCTGCAGGTGCGTAGGCAACAGCCCAAGCGTGGTCGTCGCCTTGAGGATTTTCGGCGGTACCTGTTTTTGCTGCAACTTTCAAATCGTTAAATTTGGTTCTTTTGGCAGTACCGTATTCTACTGCGGCTTTAAGAGATTTATGCAGCTGCTGCCATGTATAATTTGATAATTCTATTTTTTCGTTTCGTACAGGTTCATGTAAATATATAATTTTATTTGTTACGGAATCTCTTACTTTTTCGACGAAATACGGTTGATACGATATACCTCTTGTCGATACAGCAGAAATGAGATTTGCCATTTGCAGCGGTGTTACCCATAAAGCGCCCTGCCCTATGGACAGAATGGCGGTATCGCCTTTAAGCCATGACATTTTTGTTTTTGCTTTTTTCCAATCGGGAGTAGGTACAAAACCGCTCTTTTCCGATGCTATTTCTATACCCGTTTTTTCCCCGAGGAAGAATTTTTTTGCATACTCGTCTATAATACGTACGCCTAAAGCCAAACCGATTTTATAAAAATAAACGTTGCAGGAATATGCCATTGCCGAGATAAGGTCAACTTTCCCGTGTCCTTTCTTTGATGAACAGGAATAAAATCTGTCGCCGAGTTCAAATGAACCTGTACAGTTTTCGATTATGTGATAATTATATTTCAGTTCTTCAAGTGCAGCAACAAAAGTAATAATTTTAAATATTGAACCCGGCGGATAAAGAGCCTGTATGCATCTGTTAAAAAACGGAAGCTTTTTATCTTTTAAATACTTTCTGTATTCTTTAACATAAGAAATTTTATTTACATCATACCCCGGGCAGGAAACAAATGCTCTGACTGCCCCCGTATTAACATCCAGCACTATTGCGGCACCTTTTCCGGAAGAAGATTCCGAAAGAGCTTTATACGCAACTTTTTGCAAATCCGTATCAATAGTTAAATACAAGGTGTTGCCGATAGTTGGAGCATTATAATTAAACATTTTTTTATGGCGTCCCTTAGCCGTTACCTCAAAAGACAAACCGCCGTCCTTACCGCGTAAATATTTATCAAAGCTTTGTTCTATCCCGCACCTGCCTATAATATCGCCGACTCTTAAATCCGTATTTTCCATATTTTCCAGTTCTTCTGCACGAAGCTCATTTACATACCCTATTACATGTGCATTTTCAACGGCATCATAATATCTTCTTTTTGGTTCTTTTACTACGGTAATACCGGGAAGAAATAATTTGTTTTCCTGTATTTTAAATGCTTCGTTAACGGTTAAATTTTCGGCAAGTTTTACAACACGCCCGTAACGCCAGCCTGTTTCTATGGATTTTTTTATATCTTTTTGCAGAATTTCACTGAGTTTTTCTATACTCTCTTCGGAAGGCATATACTGCTGTTCGAAAGGATAAAACAATGCAACATAGTTGGTAATATTATCGACGATAAGATTATTATTCCTGTCATAAATCAGTCCTCGGAAAGCTCTTTCGTGAGTGGTGCTTAAACGCTGGTGTTCCGATACTTCTCTGTAATAATTTCCTCTGACTATCTGCAGATAAAAAAGTTTTACCGATAACAGAAAAAAAATGAGCAGCAAAAGCAGAAATATATTTTTATGTTTTTCCGTAAAGAAAAGATATTCGTTTCTGTTTTCGTTACTCCAGGACATTTATAATCTCATTATTTATCAAGATTTCTATACTTTATTGCTTCCGCTACGTGTACGTCAGATATCGTCGGGCTTGCCGCCAAATCCGCAACCGTTCTTGCAACTTTTAATATTCTGTCATAAGCTCTTGCGGAAAAACCGAGCTTTTCTATGGCATTTTTCAGCATTAGTTCAGCTTTCTCTTCAAGTATGCAGTACTTTTTTATTTCACGCGGACCCATCTGTGCATTGCAGTAAATATTTTTGCCTTTAAAGCGCTCGTACTGAATGTTTCTGGCTTTAATAACGCGCTCTTTTATTGCCGCTGAGGGTTCCGAAATAACATTTTTATTCTGTGTTATTTCCTCTATTTTAAGCGCAGGAACTTCCACCTGTATATCAATTCTGTCCATCAACGGACCTGAAATTTTTGCTCTGTACTTTTTTATCTGATACGGGGAACACGTACATTCTTTTGCACTGCCGTAATTACCGCACTGGCACGGGTTCATTGATGCTATTAACATAAAAGATGCCGGAAAAGATAACGTACTTTTTGCTCTGGAAACGGTAACGATTTTATCTTCCAGGGGTTGTCTTAAAACTTCCAAAACATCTCTTTTGAACTCCGGCAGCTCATCTAAAAACAAAACTCCGTTATGTGCCAAACTTACCTCGCCCGGTTTCGGGTGTGAACCGCCGCCTATAAGTGCCACCGACGACGTAGTATGGTGCGGACTTCTGAAAGGGCGTTCGGTAATTAAACTTTCGCCCGCTTTTATCAAGCCCGACACCGACCAAATTTTGGTGGTTTCTATAGCCTCATCAATACTCATGGTCGGAAGAATTGTCGGTATTCTTTTGGCAATCATCGTCTTGCCCGAACCCGGAGGACCGACCATTATCATATTATGTCCGCCGGCACAGGCTACTTCGGCTGCTCTTTTTGCAAAAAATTGTCCCTTAATATCGGAAAAATCCACCGAAGAAAATTTTACCGTTTTAGTCTCTTCGGAAGCTTCCTTTCTGTAAGGTTCAACTTTAATTTCGTTTTTTAAGAACTTTGTTACTTCTTCCAAACTTTTAAACGGATATATATCGATATTTGCCGCCACGCAGGCTTCATTTTTGTTCTTTTCCGGAACTATTATTTTTGTTATGCCGAACTTGTGCAAGCTTAACACTATCGGCAGTATTCCTTTAACGGGTCTCAGTTTACCGTCTAAAGATAATTCTCCGACGGCACAAATATCTTTTAAACTGTTTCTTTCAAGAACTTTACCGCAGGCAAGTATTCCCAATGCTATCGGTAAATCAAAAGTACTTCCCTCTTTTTTTATATCAGCAGGAGCAAGGTTTACGGTAATTTTCTTTGTAGGGAAATCAAAACCTGAATTTCGCACTGCGGAAAATACTCTGTCTTTAGCCTCTTTAACCGATGTATCGGGCAGCCCGACTATTGAGAAGTTAGGCATTCCCGAAGATATATCAATTTCCACATCAATTAAACAGGCATCAATCCCCTGTACCGACGCAGAATGAATAAACGAAATCATAGCAGTTTCCTCTATTCTCTTTGCCAAAAATAACTGTAAATTTTGAATTATCAATTACAGGTTTGCTCATTATACTATTTTTTTTATTAATTTACAAAGAAAAATATGCTATAATACAACTATGAATAATATAGAAATAGCAGCAGATTTAATTAAAAAATCAAAACACGCAATCGGTTTTACCGGAGCGGGAATTTCCGTAGAGAGCGGTATTCCACCGTTTACGGGAAAAGGCGGACTGTGGAATAAGTACGATCCGAAATTTATTGAGCTAAGCTTTTTTTATTCCAATCCGAAAAAGTCGTGGCAGGAGATGCACAAAATATTTTTCGACTCTATGGGTGTTGCCGAGCCGAACAAAGCGCATAAAGTGTTGGCAGACCTTGAAAAACGTAAAATTCTTAAAGGGATAATTACACAAAACATCGACGGTCTTCATCAGGCTGCAGGTTCGCAAAATGTAGTGGAATTTCACGGAACTATACACAGACTAATCTGTACAAATTGTAATCTGCCTTATAAAACGAAAGAGACCGACTTATCGCAGGAATTACCTAAATGTCCGTCATGCGGCGGGGTGTTAAAGCCGGATTTCGTTTTCTACGGAGAAGGAATAAATAAAAAGAATTACGACAAAGCAAGCGAAATGGCACTGAAAGCTGATTTGGTAATCATTGTCGGTACGGCAGGGCAGGTAATGCCCGCATGTTATCTGCCGTTTACGTCCAAAAGATACGGTGCAAAAATTATTGAAGTAAACACGCTTGAATCGGCATTTACTTCGCAGATAACGGACTATTATTTTCCTATGAAAGCCACCGAATTTTTTGCAGAACTTACAAAATTTTTATAACTTTGCCACTTAATGCGGGATCTCGTTGTTTGTAGTTTAACCGTGTGGCGGTGTCATCCACGAGTGTGACATTTATGTCATCTCGAACGAGCTTTAGCTCGGAGAGATCTGTCGTTTGTCTGTTTGTCGGGGATATATGTTATAAAAATACTATGAAAACAAAACTAATAAATACCAAGAAAGAAACTGCCGAAAATATAATTGAGCAGGTAAACAACGTTCTGAAAAATAAAGGCATAGTCGTTCTTCCTACCGATACCGTATATGGAATAATGACAAGTGTTTTTAATTTCGACGGGCAGAAAAAAATATACGAACTGAAAAACAGAAATAAAAAGAAGCCTCTTATTTTAATGGCAGACAACCTTGAAACCTTAAAAAGGTTTGTTGTTTTCCCCAAAAAAACCGAACAAATAGTTATGGATTTTTGGCCGGGACAGCTGACATTAATTCTGCCGACGACGGACTTAGGAAAGCTGCTTACCGGCGGCAGAGATAATCTCGGTGTACGCATACCGAATTGCAAAATACTTCTTGATATTATGGCAAAGTATGATATTCCCCTTATGACAACTTCGGCAAATATTTCCGGCAGAAAAAGTGCCGTTACCGCACAGATTGCTTATGACTATTTTTCAGGCGATATTGATATGGTAGTTGACGACGGAAAATGTGAATTTTCTTTTGAATCTACCGTAATTGATATGGTACGGTTTCCATACGTGGTAATAAGAAAAGGCTGTTTGGACTGTAAAAAACTGTTGGAATATATTTAAATACTTTTTAGTCCGTCATTGCGAGCGAGACTTTGTCGAGCGTGGCAATCCAGTGTCGTTTTCGTTGATGCAAAAAGGAAATTCTGTTCTCGTTTGCTAAAGTAACGGAAGAAGATTTTAC
>CAJOJJ010000002.1 GCA_905234925.1 uncultured Endomicrobiia bacterium | reverse complement strand
CTTCCAATCTTCAAATCTTCAAATCCTCCAATCTTCGTCGTTAAATAATACAAAGTAGAGAGAAAATATGTTAAAGTCTATAATTGGTTCAAAGATAGGTATGACACAGGTTTTTGATGAAAAAGGCAAACTTGTGCCTGTAACGGTAATAGAAGCAGGACCGTGTGTTGTTACTGCTATAAAGACCGTTGAAACTGACGGATATAATGCCGTTCAGTTAGGTTTTAAAGATGTTGAAGAAAAGAAACTTACAAAAGCCGAACTCGGACATCTTAAGAAAAATAATATAGCTCCCAAAAAAGTTTTGAGAGAGTTCAGACTTGACGACGTTTCGGGTTTGACCGTCGGACAGGAAATTAAAGCCGATATTTTCAAGGTGGGAGATTATGTTGATGTAAGCGGGATTTCCAAAGGTAAAGGTTTTGCCGGTGTTATTAAAAGACATAACTTCGGTATGCAGCCCAGAACCAGAGGTCAATCCGACAGAATGAGAGCAAGAGGCTCTTCGGGCGGACAGGGACCTCAGAAACTTTTTAAAGGTATGAGAATGTCCGGACATTTGGGACAGGAAGTTGTAACGGTACAGAAACTTCTCGTCGTAAATGTTGATACCGAAAAAAATGTTCTTCTTGTAAGAGGAGCCGTTCCTTCAGTTAAAAAAGGTACGCTTATCGTTAATAACACGGTAAAGAAAGTTCCTGTTGTTCAAGCAGAAGAAAAGAAAGCAGCAAAGAAAAAATAATTTAGTAATAGGGTAAAAAAGAATGGATACGATAGTTTATAATGTTGAAGGAAAAGAAAAAGGGAAATATGAACTTCCGGAATTTTTTAATACCGAAGTTAAGACGGCTCTTCTTCACGAAATAACGACAGGGTATCTTGCAAACTTGAGATCGGGAACTCACGCAACTAAGACGAGAGGCGAAGTTTCTTTCTCGGGAGCAAAACCGTGGAAACAGAAAGGAACAGGTAACGCAAGAGCAGGTCAGAAAAATTCTCCTCTTTGGAGAAAGGGCGGTATTATTTTCGGACCTCAGCCCAGAGATTATTATCAGAAAATGTCAAAACAGAAAAGAAGAATTGCTTTAAGTATGGCATTTTCAAATTTGGCAAAAGAGAACAATTTGGTTTTGGTTGACTTGATTAAGTTCGACGAAGCTAAAACGAAAAATGTTGCAGCATTCTTAAAAAACTTGAAAATTGATGGAAAAAAAGTTATAATAGCTCTTTCCAAAAATGATGACGTTGTAAAAACGGCAGCAAAAAATATTAAGAATGTCGTCGTTGCACAGATTGCAAACTTGAATGCTTATGAAGTTATGTGGGCAGACAAAATTGTTACTACACCTGAAGCAATCGACAGTATAAAACAAAAGCAGGCATAAGAGAGAATAAAATGGATATAAGAAACATTGTTAAAAAACCTATTGTAACGGAAAAAGCAGCCGTTGCAAAAGAAAAAGAAAATAAATATACTTTTGTTGTCGATAAAGATGCTAACAAGTATCAGATTAAACAGGCAATAGAAGAAATGTTTAACGTAAAAGTTGTCAGCGTTCATACTGCAAACTTCGGCGGAAAACCGAAAAGAATGGGTATGCACGAAGGCAGAAAGAGCGACTGGAAGAAAGCTATAATCAAGCTTAAAGACGGTCAGGAAATAACAGTAGAAGAAGCTTAAAAATAAAAATTAACAAATATTTACGGGTGCGGTGTCATCCTAAATGAAGTGAAGGATATCGTTTTCCCGTAAATATGGTTGTTATAAAAACAAAAAATATGGGTCATCTCTTAGAAGTATATTGTAACAGATAGAAGTCTAAGAAGTAAGAAAATTGAAAGTTTCTTAAGAAAAGAGAGGGGGCTTGTCCGCAAATGATAAAGTTCCTTTCCGCCCGAAAAAAAGGAAAAAGAGTATGCCAATTAAAACATTTAAACCTTACACACCCGTAAGAAGATTCATTACCGTAGAAGATTTCTCCGAAATCACTACAAACAAACCTGAAAAATCTTTAATAGTTCCCGCAAAGAAGACCGGCGGCAGAAACAATACCGGTCAGGTTATGGTACGTTTCAGAGGCGGCGAACACAAAAGATATTACAGAATTATTGATTTTAAAAGAGATAAAATCAATATACCCGCAAAAGTAATATCTATCGAATACGATCCTAACAGATCAAGCAGAATAGCACTGTTACAGTATGAAGACGGTGAAAAAAGATATATAATACAACCTAAGGGATTGAAAGTTGGGGATGTCGTAATGTCCGGACCGGATGCCGAGATAAAAGATGGTAACGCACTTCCTCTTTCCGCAATGCCCGTAGGTACATTTATACATAATTTGGAACTGGTTCCGGGTAAAGGAGCACAGCTGGTAAGATCAGCAGGTTCTTCCGCGCAGTTACTCGCAAAAGAAGACGAATATGCTCATGTAAGAATGCCTTCCGGAGAAATAAGACTGGTTCTGGTTAGGTGTTATGCAACAGTGGGACAGGTTGGAAATATCGAACACGAAAACGTTTCGATAGGTTCAGCCGGAAGACATCGCCACTTCGGTAAGAAACCTCATGTGCGTGGTACTGCCATGAACTCCGTTGACCATCCTCATGGCGGCGGTAGAGGAAGATCGAAAGGCAACAATCAGCCTCGCAGTCCATGGAATCAACCGGCAAAGGGTTTCAAAACAAGACCAAAGAAAGTTTGGGATTGGATGATAGTAAGCCACAGAAATAAGGCTAAGAAGTAATTTTTAAACAGGAGCAGCAAATGAGTAGGTCAATAAAAAAAGGACCTTATGTAGATGCTAAACTTTTAAATAAAATGCAGCAGCTTAATAAGTCCGGCGAAAAAAAGATAATTAAAACTTGGGCAAGAGCTTCGGTTATTACCCCCGATTTCGTAGGACATACGTTGGCAATACATAACGGCAAAAAGTTTCTTCCGGTATTCATATCGGAACAAATGGTTGGTCACAAGCTTGGCGAATTCGCACCTACCAGAATTTTTAAAGGTCACGGCGGAATGACTAAGCAGGAAACTTCGTTAACATAATATCAAATATTATTAATACGTAAAATAAGTTTCTAAAATTTAAGCGAAAAAAGAGAGAGAAAAAAGATGGAAGCAAGAGCAATAGCAAAATTTGTAAGATATGCTCCAAGAAAAGTCAATCAAGTTTTAACCGTTATAAGAAACCAGAGAGTGGAGAAAGCATTTGAAATTCTTTCTTTCTTACCTAAAAACTCGACGGAACTTGTAGAAAAAGTTTTAAAGAGTGCGGTTGCAAATTCCGGCAGACTGAACGACTTTTCCGGGCTTAAAGTTAAGGAAGCTTGGGTAGGACAAGGTCCCACTTTGAAAAGAATGAGACCGGGCCCTATGGGAAGAGGTCTTCCTTATAAGAGAAAAACATCTCATCTGACGATAATCGTTACCGATGAAGGTGTCGTTCCAGAAAAGAAAAAGAAAAAAACGGCAAAGAAAGTTGCAGCTCCCGCAGCGGCAGCAGCAACCGAAGGAACGGCTGCAAAGAAAACAAGAAAAGCAGCTCCTAAAAAGACTGCAAAAAAAGCTGAAGAAAAAGCAGCTGAATAAGAAATTAAAAATTTAAGTGTAAAAAGGTAAGAAATTTATGGGTCATAAAATTCATCCTAAGAGTGTTAGAGTAGGCTACATCAAGGATTGGGATTCCAAGTGGTTTAATCTAAAAGAAATGCCTGACTTTATCGAGGAAGATTATAGAATAAGAGGCTATTTGAAAGAAAAATTGAAAATGGCTTCCGTATCAAAAATCGGTCTTGAAAGAGCAGGAAAGTATATCAGAGTAAACATCTATACTTCCAGACCCGGTATCGTTATCGGTAAGGGCGGACAGGGTATAGAAAATATCAGAACCGAAGTTGAGCAGATGACGGGCAGAAAAGCTTTTGTTAACGTTATGGAAATCAAAAGAGCCGAAATTGATGCTCAGCTTGCTGCAGACGGTATTGCATATCAGCTTGAAAAACAGGTTGCTTTCAGAAGAGCAATGAAAAAAGTTATAGAAAAGGCAATGGCTGCAGGAGCACAGGGAATAAAAGTTATGTGTTCCGGAAGACTCGGCGGTGCCGAAATTGCAAGAACCGAATGGTTGAAAGAAGGAAGAGTTCCTCTTCAGACATTTAGAGCAGAAATTGATTACGGTTTTTCCGAAGCTAACACAACTATGGGAAAAATCGGTATTAAGGTTTGGATATTCAAAAAAGAACATTTTCAGAAAACAGCAAAAGAACTTTTGGAAGAAGCGAAACTTGTTGAAAATGTTGACGAAGTAGGTGCAGCATCTCAGGCTGCTACAGATAATAAGTAAGGAAGGACAAAATATATGTTGATGCCAAAGAGAGTAAAATATAGAAAGACTCAAAGAGGAAGAATGAAAGGGTACGCCAAAGGCGGAACATCTCTTTCTTTTGGTACTTTCGGACTTCAAGCTCTTGAGCCTGTTTGGTTAAACAGTAACCAGATAGAAGCTGCTCGTATAGCTTTAACAAAGTTCACCAAGAAAGGCGGAAAAATCTGGATAAGAGTATTCCCCGATAAGTCCATTACCAAGAAACCCGCTGAAACCAGAATGGGTAAAGGTAAAGGCGATCCGCAGTTTTGGGTAGCTGTAGTTAAGCCGGGCAGAGTAATGTTTGAAATGGAAGGTATTCCCGAGGCTGATGCAAGAGCAGCACTTAAGCTTGCTTCGGATAAGTTGCCTATACATTGCAAAATTTTAGTAAGACAAGAAATATAATAACGGAAGAGACAATATGAAACAAAAAAACTGGCAAGAGATTAAGAGTATGTCATCGGCAGAGTTGAATGCTAAGCTTGTTGAACTTGAAGATAAATACTACAAGTTAAAGTTTAGAAATTCGGCAGCTCCGGTAAAAAATCCTCTGGAAATCAGAGAGATGAGAAAAAACATAGCAAGAGTTAAAACACTTCTTGCTGAGCAAAAAAAGGGAAAATAACCCAATAGGAAGGAACAATGGCAGAAGAACGTGCAAAAAGAAAAATAATGCAGGGCGTTGTAGTCAGCGATAAGTCTTCTAAAACAAGAATTGTTGCTGTTGAAAGAACAATCAAGCACCCGTTATACGGCAGAATAATAAGAGTTAAATCGAAATTCTCGGTTCACGACGAGAAAAATGAGTCTAAAATGGGCGATTTGGTTTCAATAATGGAATCAAGACCTATGTCAAAAACGAAAAGATGGATTTTGACATCAGTTGTAAACAAAGCATAAGGAAAAGACAATGATTCAAGAAAGAACAATTTTAAATGTAGCAGATAATTCCGGAGCAAAGAAAGTTCGCTGCTTCAGAGTTATGAAAGGTTTGAAAAGAAGATATGCAGGTCTTGGCGATGTTGTAATGGCTTCTGTTCAGGATGCAATACCTCATGCAAACATCAAGAAAGGCGATGTTGTTAAGGTGGTTATCGTCAGAACGGCCAAAGAATACCGCAGAGAAGACGGAACATATATCAGATTTGACGACAACGCAGCAGTTATCATCAATGATGAAGGAGAACCGAAAGGAACTCGTATTTTCGGACCTATCGCAAGAGAATTGAGAGAAGCAAATTATCTTAAAATTATCTCTCTTGCACCGGAAGTAATATAACATAAGTTTTTAACAGGATAGAAAATATGCTTAACATTAAGAAAAAAGATAAAGTTGTAGTTTTAGCAGGAAAAGATAAAGGAAAAGAGGGCGAAGTTTTAAAAGTTGACGCCGAGAAAGGGAAAGTTATAGTTGCTAAAGTTAACTTTGTTAAAAGACACACGAAACCTACTCAGACCGATCCGGGCGGAATAAAAGAAAAAGAGTCGCCTCTTTCCATATCGAACGTTATGTTGGTATGTCCCAAATGCAACAAACCCAACAGACCTAAATTCGATAAATTGTCCGACGGAAAGAAAGTCAGAGTTTGCAGAAAATGCGGAGAAATAATAGTTTAGTTATAAGGGAAGATAATAAATTATGAATCAAGTACCCAGATTAAAAGAATTGTATGTAAAAAATGTGATACCGGCTTTGGAAAAAGAGTTCGGTTTCAAGAATGCCAACGAAGTTCCGAAACTTTCAAAAGTTGTCGTAAATATCGGGCTTTCCGAAGCAAAAGAAAACGTAAAAGTTTTGGAAATTGCAACGGCTGAACTTGCAGCAATTACCGGGCAGAAACCCGTTACCTGCAGAGCAAAAGCTTCAGTTTCCAACTTTAAAATAAGGCAGGGTATGCCTATCGGCATAAAGGTTACCTTAAGAGGGGCTATTATGTATGAATTCTTGGACAGGCTTATGAACATAGCTATGCCGAGAATCAGAGACTTCAGAGGAGTAGAACCCAACAAATTCGACGGAAGAGGAAATTTCAATATCGGTCTTACCGAACAGTATATTTTCCCTGAAATCAATGTTGAAAAATCCGATAAGGCAAGAGGTATGAATATTACCATCGTTACTACCGCTAAAAAAGACGAACATGCAAAAGCATTGCTCGACTTTTTAGGTATGCCTTTCAAGAAGAGAAAATAGTATTTTTAAATGTCGTAAACATTTGCATAGAAAAATAAAACTTGCGATGTGAAATATAAAATAAATAAATAGAGGGCTATTTATGGCAACAACATCAGCAGAAGCAAAAATGCGCAAACCTCAGAAGTTTGCAACTAGGTTCAGGAATAGATGTCGCCTGTGCGGAAGACCTAGAGGCTACTACAGAGATTTCGGTTTATGCAGAATATGCTTTCGTAAGCTTGCACACAACGGAGAAATTCCGGGTGTATCAAAGTCAAGTTGGTAGTAGCGGCGTTTGGCAGTAATTTAAAAATTAAAAGAGGTTAGGTGTAATGATTACAGATCCTATATCAGACATGTTTGTACGTATTCGCAATGCGAATGCAAAACTTCATGAAAAAGTTGATATTCCGTCTTCAAAAGTAAAAACCGAAATTGCAAGAGTTTTGAAAGAAGAAGGATATATTGCAAACTATAAACACATTGAAGACCAAAAACAAGGTGTTTTAAGAGTTTATTTGAAGTACGATAACGGTAAAGCCGTTCTTCAGGGAATTCAGAGAGTTTCCAAGCCCAGCTTGAGAATTTTCAAAGGTCACGAAGAATTACCGAAAGTTTTAGGCAGCTTCGGTATAGCAGTTGTTTCCACATCAAAAGGTATGATGTCGAGCAAGAAAGCTAAAGAAGCAAAAGTCGGCGGAGAAGTAATAGGATACGTTTGGTAAAATTATAATATTGAGGTTTTGAAATGAGTCGCTTAGGAAAAAAACCAATAACAATACCTGAAAAAGTTAAAGTTGAATTTAAAAACGGAACTTTGGAAGTATCAGGTGCTAATGGAAAACTTTCTCAGTCCATCAGTGACGAGATTAACGTAAAAATTGAAAATTCGGCTGTTACCGTCGAACAGAAACAGCCTTCAAGACAGGCAAATATGCTTCAGGGTTTAACAAGAGGTCTTATCTGCAATATGATTGAGGGTGTAACAACCGGATATAAGAAAGAACTTGAACTTAACGGTTTGGGTTTTAAAGCCGTAATGAGCGGTAAACTTATCACTTTGACGGTAGGTTATTCTCATACGGTTACTTTGGAAATACCGGAAGGTTTGAAAGTTGTCGTCGGTATGACACAGGATAAAGTTCCTACTTTAACCATTACCGGCTGTGACAAACAGAAAGTCGGTGCTTTTGCCGCACAAGTTCGTGCAGTAAAACCGCCTGAACCGTATAAAGGTTTCGGTATCAAGTATTTCGGCGAAAAGATTATCAGAAAAGCCGGAAAAGCTGCTGCCGGTTCCAAAAAATAGTAAGAATTAATTGATTAATAACAGAGGGTCGTAAATGAAAAATCCAAAAGTAAGATTAGCATTTCGTAAGAAAAGAATAAGAAGTAAAGTCGAAGGAACATCCGACAGACCGAGACTTAACATAAAATGCGGTCATAAACATATTTATGCTCAGGTTATCGACGATTCTAAAGGGTTTACTTTGGCTGCAGCTTCCACGTTATCTGCAGAACTTAAAGGTTCTTTAAAATCTACGGGAAATATTGAAGCCGCAAAAGCCGTAGGTAAGCTTATCGCTCAGAAAGCCGCCGAAAAAAATATTAAACAGGTAGTTTTCGACAGAGCAGGTAAAGTTTATACCGGTAAAGTAAAGGCACTTGCCGACGAAGCAAGAGCAGGCGGACTTGATTTTTAATTAAAATAATTATTGGTCGTTGTAGGGGGAAAAGTTGGCTGACAATAAAATAAATAAAAATGAAAATGAAAGCGGTTTAACCGAAACCGTAGTAGCTGTTAACAGAGTTGCTAAAGTTGTTAAGGGCGGAAAGAGATTTTCTTTTAACGCACTTGTCGTCGTCGGCGATAAAAACGGTAAAATAGGCTGCGGTCTTGGTAAAGCAAACGAAGTTCAGGCTGCAATCAAGAAAGGCAGTGCTTATGCTCAGAAAAATATGATATCGGTTGCACTTAAAAATACATCGATACCGCACGAAATCATCGGCGTATCCGGTGCAGGTAAAGTTTTGCTTAAACCTGCAGTTCCGGGAACAGGTGTTATCGCAGGCGGTCCCGTAAGAGCCGTGCTCGAAGCGGTAGGTATTTCCGATATTCTTACAAAATCCATGAGAACATCCAATCCTTTCAATGTTGTTTATGCAACAATTGATGCTTTAAAAGGTTTAAGAACAAAGGAAGATGTTGCTAAAATAAGAAATAAAGAGGTTGCAGAAATATGATAGGTCTTAACACTTTATCACCTGCACAGGGTGCAAAACATAGAAAGAAAATCGTAGGAAGAGGCGTGGGCTCCGGAATGGGCAGAACCTCTACCAGAGGCAGCAAAGGTCAGAAGGCAAGAAGCGGCGACGGAAAAATGTCATGGTTTGAAGGCGGACAGATGTCCATCGTCAGAAGAATGCCTAAAAGAGGTTTCAGCCACGCAATGTTCCGTAAGGAATATGAAATTGTTAATTTAAGCTCCATCGAATCCAAATTCGATGCAGGTGCTGAAATTAATGCGGAAACTTTAAAAAATGCAGGAATAATTAAGAAAGGTAAACTTGTTAAAGTTCTTGCAAACGGCGACTTGAAAAAGAATTTTACCGTCAAGGCAAACGCATTTTCAAAAGCAGCTTCCGAAAAGATAGCTAAAGCCGGCGGAAAAGCAGAAATAGTAAAATAGTTGAAAAGTTTGTCATTCCGTGCGTCTGCACCGCAGACAGACACGGAATCTATGTTAAAGTTCATTTACTTTATTTGTAGTTGTTGGTAGTTTTTCAATTATAAATTGTCGTTTCATCGTTTATTATACGTTATACATTATACATTAGTAAAAGGGAATAATTATGTTAAAAACATTCGGGGATATATTTAAAATTCCGCAGCTTAAAAGTAAAGTACTTTTTACGCTTGCGATAATAGTTGCTTACAGAATAGGTGCTGCAGTGCCTATTCCGGGAATCAATGCAGATGCAGTCCGTTCTTTGTTTGAAGCAAACTCTAACGGCTTGCTCGGCTTTTTGGATATGTTCTCCGGCGGTGCATTAAACAGAATGTCCGTTTTCTCAATGGGTATTATGCCTTACATCAACGCATCCATTATCATGAGCTTGATGCAGGGTGCACATGTTATTCCTTATCTTGACAGACTTGCAAAAGAGGGCGAACAGGGAAGAAAGAAACTTACTCAAATTACCAGATACGGTACGCTTATTTTGGGTGCAATTCAATCTTTCGGTTTAACGATAGCAATTATGAGAATGCCTACCCCCAGCGGTATGCCGATAGTTTTGGAACCGTCTTTAACTTGGATAGCAATGACGGTTATTACGCTTGTTACGGGTACTGTTCTTATAATGTGGCTGGGTGAACAGGTTACGGAAAGAGGTATCGGCAACGGTATTTCTTTAATCATTTTCGCCGGTATCGTAGAAAGGCTTCCGTCCGCATTTTTGGGCGTTGTAAAGCTTATTCAAATGGAAGAACTTTCCATCCTTGTAGCAATCGCACTTTTGGCACTTGTTTTAATCGTTTTAACGCTTGTTGTTTGGGTTGAAACTGCACAGAGAAGAATTCCTATCAACTATGCAAAAAGAATGGTCGGCAGAAGAATGTACGGCGGGTCAACATCTTTCTTGCCTATCAAGGTTGATCAGTCCGGCGTTATCGCAGTTATCTTCGCAATATCTATTCTTTCTGCACCGTTAACCATTGCACAGTTTGCACCGGATTGGACTGTTTTCGGTTTCCCCGTATCTAAAACCATTATGGACTGGTTTAACCACAGTTCTTTAATGTACAATTTAATTTATGCGGCACTTGTAATATTCTTCTGTTATTTTTATAATTCCATTTCTTTTAATCCTAAAGATTTGGCAGAAAATATGAAAAAATCCGGCGGGTTTATTCCCGGTATCAGACCTGGTGAGCCGACCGCAACTTATATTCAAAAAGTTTTGGAAAGAGTTACTCTCGGCGGAGCATTGTTTGTAGCGTGTATCGCAGTGCTTCCCGACTATTTAAGAAATATGATGTCCGCACCTTTCTTCTTCGGCGGAACATCCCTCCTCATCGTTGTCGGTGTATCTCTTGACACGATAGGTCAAATTGAGTCTCACTTGATTATGAGACATTATGAAGGGTTTATGAAAGAGGGGCGAATTAAAGGCCGCTGGTTTAATATAAAATAAAAATTATAATTTAAATAAAAAAACAACTGATAAAATCATATCAGTTGTTTTTTTTATTTATAATTTTTATTTTATTTATTGCGACATTATCTTTTGAATTTATACTTTGTAATAGCAAACCTCATTTACTTTTCAATGTAAACTTCGGCTTGCTATTACTTCGTCTAAATTCAAAATATTTCGTCGCTCAAAAGTTGTAAAATATATTGTTGCAACTTTTGAATTGTATTTCTCTATATCCTTACATTCTCTGATAAACTTTTATTTTTTTTCTTTTCCCGTCGTTCAATTATAAATTATAAACTATAAATTATAAATTGCCGTCTCGTCTGTCATTCCCGAGCGTATTTGTCGGGAATCTATGTTTATAAAAATACCTCTTTTAAATTAGTGCATAGTTTTCTTATTTTAAAACTATGCACTAAACTAAAACAAAATATATAGTTAAAATCAAATAAGTGAAAAAAATTTTTTCATTGACTAAAATCGTAGTATAATATATAATAAAACCATGAATACAAATAAAATAGTAAAACAAAATTCAATATTGTCAGATATAAGAGAATTACTTCAAACTGCAAGATTATCCGTAGTTAAACAAGTAAATAATGTAATGGTATTAACTTATTTTAAAATCGGTAAAAGAATAGTTGAAGAAGAACAAAAAGGAAATAAAAGAGCTAATTATGGAGAAAAACTTTTACTTGAATTATCTGACAAACTAACGAAAGAATTTGGGAAAGGTTTTTCTGTAACAAATTTAAAACAAATGAGAATATTTTATTTATCATATAAAGACCGCATGCCAATTGGTCAGACAGTGTCTGACCAATTTAATTTAAGTTGGTCTCATTATTTAAAACTAATGAGAATTGACGATGAACAAGAAAGAAATTTTTATGAAATAGAAACAGAAAAAAATAATTGGTCTGTTAGAGAATTACAAAGACAATTTGATTCTGCATTATATACAAGATTGGCTTTGAGCAGAAATAAAAAGAAAGTTTTAGAATTGTCAAAAAAAGGACAAGTTATAAATAACCCTCAAGATGTTATAAAAGATCCGTATGTTTTGGAATTTGTAGGACTGGACGAAAAAGCAAGTTACTCAGAAACTGAATTAGAAGCAGCAATAATAAACAAGTTAGAAGATTTCTTGCTTGAATTAGGAAAAGGTTTTACTTTTGTGGCAAGACAGCAAAGAATTTCTTTTGATGATAAACACTTTTATTGCGATTTAGTATTTTATAACAGAATACTAAAATGTTTTGTTCTTATAGATTTAAAAATAGGAGAATTAAAACACCAAGATATCGGACAAATGCAGATGTATGTAAATTATTACGATAGAAAAGTTCGTTTACCTGAAGAAAATAAAACTATAGGAATTATTTTATGCAGAGATAAAAATGATGCAGTTGTAGAATATACTTTACCGGAAAACAGTAAAAATATTTTTGCAAGTAAGTATCAAACTGTTTTGCCGAACAAAAAACAGTTGAAACAATTGTTGCAAAATAATAAGTAGTTTTTATATTGAACTTGATACTGTATCTTTTTGTCGTCATTGCGCGGCAGACAAAGCCAACGAATCAATCTTGTCGTTTATTGTACATTATACATTGTACATTGCCTTTCGATGGCAATACGGTGTCGTTGCCGTTCATTGCTAATTGCTAATTACTAATTGCCGTCTCGTCGTTGCCGTTCCGCCTCATAATCCATTTTTCACAATTGACACTTTTCAAAAAAAGAAATATAATCTTTATGCTAAGTTTTAGTATCTTATTGAAAAAAGCTTTATTAAACAAAAGGAGAAAAGTTTAAATGAAAAAATTTGTTTTAAGTTTGGTTGTATGTTTAGCGGCAGTATCTTTTGTTTTTGCGGACAAAATTTCAACCGACAAAAGCGGATTTGAAAAAGTTTCTTCCAAAATTTATGACGCTGTTTATGATATGCGTTATTATTCCGATTACAACTTTACCGGGCATAGAATAACCGGTTATAAAGCTCCGGTTGCTTATATGACGAAAGAAGCTCTTGCGGCTTTGGTAAATGCCGCTGAGGATTTAAGACAGCAGGGTTACAGAATTCTTATTTGGGATACTTACAGACCGCAGAAAGCCGTTGATGATTTTGTTAAATGGATAAACGATCCTAACGATGAAGGGAACAAATCTTTCTATCCGGACATAACAAAACCGGAGCTTCTCTCGGGTGATTACGTTATGGCAAAGTCCGGTCATTCCAGAGGCAGCACTATAGATTTAACAATAATAAAACAGGACGGTTCTTTTGTAGATATGGGCGGAACGTTTGATTTCTTCGGTGAAAGGTCTCATCCCGACTATAAAAAGATTTCCAAAAAACAGAAGAAAAACAGACAGATTTTAAGAGATGCCATGGTGAATGCAGGTTTTAAACCGATTGATTCCGAATGGTGGCATTTTACTTTAAAAGACGAACCTTATCCTGATACATATTTCAATTTTGATGTAAAATAAAAATACTGATTTACGGCAAGATTATGACAAAATGCTTAATCTTGCCGTTTTGCCCGTAATAAACTATGGTAAATATGAACCTCTTTAAAAAAATCTTCTTTACCGTTTTAATACTTACAATGTCTTTAAATTTGTATGCACAAAATATAAGTGTTATTAACGACGGTATATTGGCAAAATATCAAACAGATAAAAGAGTAAAACAATTAATAGTTGTCTCTCAAACGAAAAATTCCAATGCCGATATTAAAATGTATATAAAAGATAAAAACGAAAAATCCGGCTGGAAACAAATTGTTTCTACCACGGCATTTATCGGTAAAAACGGTTTAGGTAAACAAACGGAGGGCGATTTAAAAACTCCCAAAGGGGAATTTAATATTACAAAAGCTTTCGGCATTAAAGAAAACCCCGGTACAAAATTAAAATATATCAACGTTACACAAAATTTGTATGCCTGCGACGAAGATTGTAAATATTATAACCGAATTATAGACGCACGGAAAACTAAACATCCTTGTAAAGGCGAACATTTAATTGACTATGCTCCTCAATATAATTATGCATTGTGTATTGATTTTAATTCAAAAAATATCTATCCTCAAGGTTCCAATATTTTTATTCATGTAAAGGGTAAGAAAAGTTATACGGCAGGTTGTATTGCTTTGGATGAAGAAAGTATGATTACCGTCCTTAAAAACTCCACAAAGAAAACAAAAGTTTATATTTTTTAAAAATTCTCAACTTGTTTTTTGTTAATAAATCAAAATTTTCTTTGATAATTTTTTTCTTTGAGAAATTTTTTCTTTTTGCTATAATATACGCAAAAATAATCCTGTGAGAAAACAATGAAATTTAAACTAACTTTAATATTTGTAATAATTTTTTCTTTACTTCTTATCGGCGGTTCCCTGTATACAAAAAAACTTATCAATGAACTTCCGTCCATATCCAACCTTGAAAATTATACCCCGAGTATCGTTACCAAAATTTTCGATAGAAACGAAAAATTAATTTCCGAACTTTTTATTGAAAGAAGAGTTTTGGTTCCGCTTAAAGATATTCCCGTAGATTTACAAAATGCATTCATTGCCATAGAAGATAACGATTTTTATAAACATTGGGGAATTTCCACTAAAGGTATTTTAAGAGCATTTTTTAAAAATCTTATTTTAAGAAAAGTTTCTCAAGGCGGTTCGACGATAACGCAGCAGCTTTCCAAAACGATATTTTTAACCTCTGAAAGGACATTAAACAGAAAAATAAAAGAATTTTTACTTACCGTTCAGCTGGAAAAACAATACACAAAAGAAGAAATTTTACAGCTTTATATCAACCAAATTTATTTCGGTGCAGGCGGTTACGGCGCAGAGTCTGCGTCAAAAATTTATTTCGGTAAATCCGTCAGAGATTTAACCCTGCCGGAAGCCGCATTAATAGCAGGCTTGCCGAAAGCACCCAATTATTATTCCCCGTTAAGACATCCGGAACGAGCAATGACAAGACGAGCGGTAGTCCTTTCAAGGATGAGAGAGTTGGGCTTCATAACCGAAGAACAGGAAAAGGAAGCTAATGCCGCCCCTATACCGAAAGAAAAATTTACGGAAGAACAAAAATCCGGGCATTATTTTGTGGAATATTTAAGAATTCTTCTTGAACCTAAATACGGAACGAATGTCCTGCACAAAGGCGGGCTTAAAATATACACTACGCTTGATATGAAAATGCAGGAAGCCGCAGAAAAAGCATTAGGTTCGGCACTGGCGGATTTCGATACAAAGCAGATGTCTTATTTTGAAAAAGAAGATATGGAACTGAAAAAAGTTCAAGGTGCAATAATGGCTATCGACCCGAAGACAGGTGCCATAAGGGTAATGGTTGGCGGAAGAGATTTTAAAGAAACAAAATTTAACAGAGCCGTACAGGCCAAAAGACAGGCAGGTTCTTCATTTAAACCGTTCGTTTATTTGGCTGCAATAGACAGCAAAGCAATGACTCCGGCTACTATGTTGGAAGACGAACAGATGGTTTATCAGTTTGACGGCAACAACTGGGATTTGGTATCAAGGAAACTTTCCTATATTGAAATTTTAGCGGAAAAAATGACGGCAGATGATTTGGTTGACCCTATGAAAATCTGGTATCCTGTCAATTACGGTGGCAGGTACAGGGGCGATGTTTTATTAAGGGAAGCGTTAGCCCGTTCTCTAAATACTTGTGCAATTGAAACAATAACAAAGGTTAAGCCGGACAAGGTTATAGATTATGCGAGGAAAGCCGGAATTAAAAGCCCTATGATAAATACTTTATCACTGGCGCTCGGTTCAAACGATGTGACGCTGCAGGAAATGGTATCATCTTTCGGTACGCTTGCATCCGGCGGTGTACGTACGGAGCCGTATTTTATTACAAAGGTTATAGATAAAAACGGTAAAGTTTTGGAAATTAATCTTCCTCAAGAACAGGAAGTTTTGTCGCCTCAAACGTCATTTATAATGACTAATCTTTTACGCGGTGTTGTAGAACGCGGAAGCGGTTATGCAGCGCGTGCATTAGGCAGACCTTGTGCAGGTAAAACGGGTACATCCAACGACAGCGTTGATGCTTGGTTTGTGGGATATACTCCTCAGCTTGCTGCAGGTGTTTGGGTAGGTTACGATGACAGAACCACACTCGGTACAAAATCCACCGGCGGCAATACCGCCTGTCCTATATGGACGGACTTTATGAAAGAAGCGTTAAAGGATTATCCCGTTGCAGATTTTTCCGTTCCTAAAGATATTGAATGGGCATTGATTGACCCTAAAACAGGTCTCCTTGCATTAAGCAGAACTCAAAATGCATATTTGGAAGCTTTCCTTGAGGGAACAGTTCCCACAACATACTATACCAAAAAAGCAAATTATAATATTAAAAATAACAATTTTTCAATCGACGAAGACGAAAACGAAGGATATTAAAATTGCCGAAAGAAATTATTATAATGTACAATGTATTTCGATAGCAATTCGGCGTTGTTGTCATCCTGAGCGAAGCGTGGCAATCCGGTGTCATTTTTTTGCTAAGCAAAAAGTTAAATATAAAATACAATAAATCGCGAAGCGATTTCAGAGGTCTTAAGATTTGAGGCGAAACGAAGCATTTGCCGACCGAGGTGTGCAGGAAGTGTAGCGGAGCGGTGAGTACATAAGGGAGGTAAATGCGAGGTTGCAGACCAAATATTAAGACCGATATAAGGTTTTTTTATGAAAAGTGAATTACTATTGCCGGCAGGTTCTCTTACAAAACTCAAAACCGCAATACTTTACGGTGCAGATGCCGTCTATTCCGGCACACCGGACTTGTCCCTCCGTGCAAGGTCTTCTTTTCCGTTGGAACATTTGAAAAAGGGAATAGAATTTGTTCACAATAAAAATAAAAAAATCTATTTAACATTAAATTTATTTTCTCATAATAAAGATATCGACAAACTTTCCACGTTCGTAAAAACAATAAGGGAATTAAATCCCGACGGTATAATCATTTCCGATCCGGGCGTTTTTCAGTTCGTAAAAGACAGAATTCCTAATCTTCCCATACACATTTCCACTCAGGCAAATGTTTCTTCTTATTTAACGGTAGATTTTTGGAAAAAAATGGGTGCAACGCAGTGCGTTATGGCACGCGAAACATCTTTTTCCGAGATAAAAGAGATAAAACAAAAATGTCCCGATATAAAAATAGAAATGTTTATACATGGTGCAATGTGTATCAGCTATTCGGGAAGATGTTTAATATCGGCATTTATGGCATCACGCAGTGCTAATCAGGGTGCTTGTGCCCACTCATGCAGATGGAAATATAAAATGTATTTGGAAGAGGAGCTTCGTCCCGGCGAATACTATCCCATAGAAGAAGACGAGAAAGGAACATATTTTTTTAATTCCAAAGATTTATGTTTAATGCCCAAACTCAACGAAATTCTTGACGCAAAAATAGATTCTTTAAAAATAGAGGGCAGAACCAAGAGTGAATATTATGTAGCACAAACCGCAAGAATTTACAGAAAAGCAATTGATGATTATTACGCAAATCCTCAAAACTGGAACAGTGAAAAATATATGAAAGAGCTTGAAACTCTTCAAAACAGAAGATACACTTTAGGTTTTTTTAACGGTATTCCCGATGATACCGCACAGGATTATAATGATACAGGCAGTAAAAGTGATTACAGAAACTGCGGTTTTGTCAGAGAAGTAAAAGACAATGTTATAACGTTGGAACTGCGTCATAAACTTTCAAAAGGTGACGAAATAGATTTGCTGTCTCCGTACCAATTTGAACCATATAAACTAAAAATCGGCGATATGAAAATTTCGGGAACTAAAAAATTTGTAGAGACTCTGTCTCCCGGTCAATCAAACATCGCCGTTGATATTGAAATTCCTCAGCAAGATATAAAACTTTTTCCCGTTCTTACCATCGCCCGCAAAAAATTACCATAGTTTTTATCCTGCACTCCGATTGTTGTTCATCCGTCATTGCGAGCCGACGAAGTCGGCGTGGCAATCCGGTGTCGTTGTAGTTCATCTGTCATTCCCGAAATAGACATTCCTGTCATCTCGAGTGAGCGAAGCGACGAGAGATCTGTCGTTCGCCGTGCCGCTTTCACACTTGTAGAGTTGGTTATCACAATCGCAATTGTTATTATCTTGTCGGTAATTTCTGTTCCGATTTATAGAGGGTATGTTGATAAAGCAAAATGGACTGAGGGATATGCGTTATTAGGAGTTATACTTTCTGCACAGAAAGCTTATTATGGTGAGTATGGTAATTTTTTAAGACATCAAGGAGAAAATGGCAGTTGGACAATATATGATCCTATTTTAGGTATAGATGCAAGAGGTAATAAATGGTTTACATCTTTTCATGTTGGACAGACTATTGCAGCAGATCCAAAAACTTATTTTGATGCTGCAGCATATAAAACAAATGAAGAAGGAGCTTTGACTATTGATGCTTTGGAATTAATGTATAACATAACTAAGGGGATGAAAATCTCTACAAAATGGGATGGTTCATGGCAAAACTAATTTTGTAGATAGTTTAAAAATAAAATTTATTTGATAAAAAGAGTAAATTCTCATAATATGGCGGGGGGCTAACATAGCATCCCCCTGCTTTTTTCATAAAATTTTTCTTCCTATTCTTTCCCAAAAATGATATAATAATTCTTAACTACATAAATTTGGATAGGAGCAAAAATGATAAGTAAACAAATAATAGAACGAATCTTTTCCGCAGCAAATATTTTAAGATGGAATGATCACATTCGCCCGTTTGATTTTTTTGAAATCGATAAACAGGCTCACAAAATGATTATTGCTTATATTATTGCAAAGTTCGACGAAGAAGAAAATAAAAAAATCAATTGGACTCAGCTTATTGAGGGCGCAATTTTTGAATTTTTCCACAGAACGATGCTGACGGATTTAAAACCGGAAGTGTATCATGAAATAATGTCGAAAAAGAAAAAAGAATTGAATAAATGGGTGCTTGAAAATTTAAGAGAAGATATAGAAAAATTAGGTGCGGACTTCACAAAGAGATTTGAACAATATCTTTTTGACGACGAATATTCCAAATACGAAAAAAGAATTCTTGCCGCTTCACACGAATTTTCTACAAGATGGGAATTCGGCATTATTTATCCGTTAAATCAGGTGCTTTACGGAATAGACACTACCAAAGAAACGGTCGATTCCTGCATTTCAAAATATCAGGATTTCGTCGGTGTCAAAAAATTAATAATGAATAAAAAATATTACGGCTTTTTGGATCTGTGCGGACAGCTGAGATTTCAGCAGAGATGGGCGCAGCTTTTCAGACAGCCCAAAACTACCGTTCTCGGGCATATGTTTATAGTGGCAATTTTTGTTTATCTTTTCTCAATGGAAATGGGTATCTGCGAAAAAAGAACCTACAACAATTTTTTCTCTGCACTCTTTCACGATTTACCGGAAATTTTAACTAAAGATATTATCAGCCCGGTAAAATTTTCCGTTGAGGGTTTGGAAGATATTATAAAAGAATACGAAAAAAGACAGGTTGAAAACAGAATACTTCCTCTTCTTCCGCCGAGCTGGCATTTTGAAATGAAATATTTTGTGGAACATGAATTTGCCAACAGATTTGTTGAAAACGGCGAAATTAAGTTTTTAAATGATACCGATATTCCGGTAAAATATAACAAGGATGAATTTAATGCTGCCGACGGTAAACTTGTGGAAATGTGCGATAAGCTTTCCGCATACATTGAGGCATCTCTGGCTTTAAGATACGGTATTCATTCCGAAATGTTGAATAAATCCAAAATGAGACTTTACGAATCTTTTTCCGATTTAAAAATTGCAAATTTAAGCTTTAAATATATGTTCGATTATTTTACGGCAGAATAATTAAAAATCATTGAAAAAAACATCCTAATATGGTAGAATATACATATGTCTATACTAACTAATTGTGAAATCAAATGCAGCTGCGGAGAAAAGTTTGAAGCTGAACTGTGGAAAGCGGTAAATGTTTTTGATGATCCCGACTTAAGAGAGCTTATTTTGTCGGGACGCTTTAATACCGTGCAGTGTCCTAAATGTAATAACTTCTTTTATTACGAACAATTCTTTATTTATCAGGATTTGGCTAATGAATTGATAGCTTATGTTTATCCTAAAGAACATGAAGCTATGGCTGCAGCTTACAGGAAGAAAATGCTTGATGATTTTAAGGAAGCTTCCTCGGGAATAGAGGGGTTTGACGAGATAGATTTTCATCCCGTTCTTTATTTCGGTATAGAAGATTTAATAAAAACTTTAAATAACGAAGATTATGTAAAAGACGAAATTGATATTTTGGGCTTTCTTGCAAAGAGAATAGGTCTTGATTTAATACATATCAAACCTTCCGCAGCAAGGAATCTCTGTGTAATGCACACTATCCCAAAAAAGAAAGAAACTTCAGGCAACATAAAGGAAGATATTGTCTCGGGATTGGAAATGTTGTTAGCTCACAATCCTAACCTTACGGAGTACGATAAGTTTCTTAAGAGGATAAAAAATAATATTTCCTGTTTGGATGAAATTTTAGTTCATAAAAAAGTAAAAAAATGACAATAAAATTTACTACGGAAGTTATAATAGGAATAATTTTGATTGCCATAAACGTTCCGGTCGGTTGGTTAGGTGCCGCTCTTTTCGGTTATTACGGGCAGAAAACAGGCAGAAAGATTTTTTATTTTTTGTCGGTTATTACATATGCTTTGTCATGGGGGATTTTGGCTTTAGGTGTTTATCTTTGCGGTAAAGATTACGCCGAATATATAATAAATAATTACGTCGTAAAATATATAGTTCCCCTGATAGCGGTTATTTTGCTGGTTGCAATAGTTTTAATGATAATTTACAGAAAAAAGATTTTTAAAAATAAAGGAATTTCCGGTGATTAAAAAATTTATAAGTATCATAACTTTATGTTTACTTTTTCCGTCCGTCTGTTTTTGTGAGAAAGATGAGTTCCTTGAAGAATGTCTGAAGCTTGCACAGGCAAGAGATCAGAAGCTTGCCGTTGCGGCCGAACAGGTGGATCTTGCTCAGTTAAGAGTTACCGGTGCCATTCGTTCTTATTTTCCTCAGCTGATTCTTCAGAGCGAAACTTCCAAAGGTAAGACGGCGCTCGGTACTACGGTTAATACGGAAGAATACAAATCCGAAAGTGTAGGTGTCAGAGCCAGTATGCCCATATATCAAGGCGGCGGAAATAAGGCTACGCTTAAATACAATCAGTTGATGAAAGATGCGGCAAATTTTAATTATACTAAGACGAGAGAAGAGCTTTATGCAAAAGTAAAAAATGCATATTATGAATATCTTACATTGAAAATGGAGTTTTCCGCTTTGAGCAAAGCTTTTGAAGAAGTGGAAAACTTATTCTCTAAAACACAGATAGAGTATAAAGCTAAAGCTATTTCGGAGCTTGATTTGGCGGAGTCCGAAAATTTCAGAGACAAAGTTGAAAATCTTTTATCTTCGTCAAGAATTAATCTTGAATATTCCACAAGAAAACTTGCGGAAATAGTCGGTGTACCTGCACTTGATGAAATTCCTGCCAATGTTTCAGATGAACTGCCCACAGATGCTTTTGAGATAGCATTTAATTTACAGGACTGTATAAGTTTTGTACAGACTAACAATCTGGATGTTCAGTCTGCAAGAGTTCAGCTTGAAATGGCAGACGAAAAAATAAAAATTAACAGAGCTAAAATTTTACCTAAAATTTCTGCCGAAGGTTTTTACGGTAAGGCAGGTGAAGCTTTTGTTACCGAACCGTTGCAGCTTACCACGTCTTGGAGTTTGGGAGCAAAACTTGCATGGGGTTTGTGGGGAAATTCGCTCAATGCATCTTATACCATGGATAGAACTGATCCTACTTCGATAGTTGACGCCAGTAAGAGAGTTGAAACCGACGTATTTAATGTTCAGTTGGCAATTCTCGACGATATACAGTATTTTGTGGACGCAAAAGAAAGTGCGGTGTCAAAAAGACAGTTAAATGCCGATTTGGTTGATCTGCTCAGAGACAGCAGAATGGCGGTAGAGAAAGCTTACAACGAGTATATAATCTCTTTAAGCAGTGCAAGGGTTTACAGAAACGAGCTGAAAGTTAAAGAAAGAAAACTTGCACTTATGAAAAAGAGAAATGATTTGTATGAAGTGCAGACCGTAGAGTTGATGGAACAGTCTTGGAACTATGCCGAAGCGATATCTTCTTTTACAAGAGCATTGTTTTCCAATATTTCTTCCATTGTCGAACTTGAAAGACTTACATTGATGTCATTACGATAAAATAAGGAAAAGGAGAAAAACTTGAATCTTAAATTTTTGTACTACAGATGTATGGAAAATATCACGTACAGATATGGCAGGCTCAGCCAAAAGTATCCGAATTTGAAGAAATATCTTTTGTTTACTCTTATGGCACTTATTCTTATCGCGGTGGGTTTGGCTGTGTATTTCTTGAGATTTGCAAAAAGCAGTGTAGTTGAAGAAAAGCAGGATATGATAACCGTTAAAGTAAAGAAAGCCGCCATTGAAGATTACAGAGACACATATACCGTTATGGGAACAATAAAAGGTGCCGTCGAGAATGAAATGAGGTTTGAGCTTGACGGGCAGCTGGCAGCTTTTAATTATAAAGAGGGTGACAGAATAGAGAAAGGAAAAGTTATTTGTTCTCTCGATCCGAAAGATGCCATGACTAAAGCCGATTATGCAAAGAGTAAATACAGAAGTGAAGTTTCTGCATATAATTCTTCCATGGAAAGATATAAAGTTTATGAAGAACTTTACAGAATGAAAGCTCTTTCCGAGAGTAAATTGTATGAGGCAAAGTATGAAATTGAGTCTGCAAGGTCTAAGGTAAAAGCCGCCCTTTCAGAATTCGAACTGTCGCAGTCGAACTTGTCAAAAACAAATCTTATTGCTCCTGCCGACGGAATTTTAGCTCAGATAATAATTAAGCCCGGCGATTACATAACTCCTCAGGATGTGGTGGCGAAGTTTATAAGTGATAAAGGCACTAATTTTGAAGTTGATATTCCGGAAAAAGATGTTCATAAATTGGCAGTCGGTCAGACGGTAACCATAAACTGTGATTCTTATCACGGTAAGGAATTTACGGGAACTTTGGCGGAAATCGCACCGACGGTTAAAGAAAGAACAAGAACATCCACTATTAAAATAAATGTTGAAAACAATGAAGGTTTGTTAAGGTCCGGAATGTTCGGCAGAGGCGTAATATTGCTTAAAGAGTTGAAAAATGTTATGCTTGTACCTAACGACAGTATCGTTTCGTTAAACGAAAATGCTTTTCTGGTTCCTATAGTAAATCCCGACTTTAGAACGCCCGGCGAAGGAACTGTTTTGATGAGGCCCTGTCAGTTGGGTGAAAAACTTTTGGATAAAACGGTTATAACGAACGGTATAAATGTCGGTGAATTGGTAGTTATTGAAACGCAGGGACAGTTATCCGACGGTATGAAAGTAAAATTTCTTGAATCTATAGAAGATAAGGTAGATACGAAATAAAATCGCAATGCGATTTTGGAGGATTAGAAGAATAGAAGATTAGAAGATTAGAAGAAAGTTTTTACCAATCTTCCAATCATCCAATCGTCCAATCTTCTGCTTTTAATATGATTTCATTTGGAATAAGAAAACCGATAACAACTTTGATGCTTGTTATTGCCATGATAATGTTTTCTGCCATAACCACATTCCGAATTCCCGTAGAATTAAATCCCAGTACACAGACAGGTTTGGTAAGCGTTATTACGCGTTTAAGAGGCGGTGTTGCCGCTTCCGAGGTGGAAAAGTATGTTACCAAGCCTATGGAAGAAGTTTTTTCCGAGATTAACGGATTAAAAGAAATGATTTCTTCTTCCAAAGAGTCCGAATCCAATATTATGATGACTTTTCATCACAATGTTAATACGGACTTTGTTGTTATTGATATAAGAGAAAAAATTGCAATGATAAAAAATAATCTTCCGAAAGAGAGTGAGAAGCCTATCATTGCAAAGTTTGAACAGTCCGACAGCCCTATTATAATTATGGCGTTAAGTTCTCCCATAAAAACGCCGGAACAGTTAAGAGAAATTGCGGAAGAGCAGATAAAAGAAAAGCTCCTTAGAGTTTCGGGTGTTGCCAATGTTGAGTTCGGCGGAGGAAGAGAAAGAAAATTTCTTATAGAAATGGACAACGCCAAACTTCTCGGTTATAAACTTTCCATACTTGAAGTGGTCAATAAAATCAATCTTGCAAATTTATCGGTGTCTGCCGGAGAAATAAATGAAAATAATCAAAATTTTATCATAAGAGCTACCGGAGAATACACAAATATAGACGAAATTAAAAATACCGCAATTGCCATAACACCGGCAGGTTCCGTTGTTACCATAGGAGATATAGCAACGATAAGGGATTCTTATTACGAACCTACTTCATATTCAAGGCTTAACGTGCAGGATGTTGTTTCAATATACGTTCAGAAAGAGTCTACCGGAAATACCATAAAAGTTGCCAACGAAGTTTTAAAAATTGTTGATAAACTGGAAAAAATTGTCGACGATGATATTACGATTACCGTCGTAAAAAATGATGCCGAATACATAACAAAAGCCATCAAATCTTTGGTTGAGGCATTGTTGGAGGGAGGAATACTTCTTGCCGCTATTTTATTTCTCTTTATGAGAAATGTCAGAAGTATTTTTATTGTTGCGACCACTATGCCTTTAAGTCTGTTTATGTCGGTAATTTTAATGTATTTTACCAACCAAACTTTTAATATTATGACGTTGAGCGGGCTTGCTATGGGTATGGCTAACGTTATGGATAATTCTATCGTGGTGCTGGAAAATATATCGTTTCATTTTCACAGAAAAACTTATACGAATAAAGCAAGGCTTGTTATAAACGGTACGGCTGAAATGTGGCAGCCTATTTTTGCTTCTACGGTAACGACAATTATCGTATTTTTACCGTTGGTATTTTTAGACCCGGAAGTAAGGCAAATGTATGTTCCGTTCGGGCTTGCAATAACTTTTGCGTTGGTTGCTTCGGTTATTGCCACGCTTATTTTTATTCCTCCTCAAATTTACAGATGGCAGAATAAATTCGATTTGGATTTTCAGAGATGGTACATAAAAGTCCGTCGTATTTACGGACGAATTTTAAAATTTTGTTTCAGATGGCAGACTTATGTTTGGATTTTCGTTTTAGCGTTGTTTCTCATATCAGCCAGGATAATGCTTACAAGAGATTCCGAATTTATGGACACGGCAAATGTAAATACTTTCCGTATAGGTATACAGTTTCCTCCTGCAACAAGAATAGAAGTTTCCAATGAAGTTGTGCGTAATATGGAAAAAGCTTTGATGGAATACAGAGATCAGGTAAAAAGAGTTTCTTCCAAGGTGGAAAAACTTCACACTTTTGTTGAAGTTACCGTCTATGAAAAGGCTGAAGAATTTAAAGAAGAGTTCCGAAAACGTTTTGGTGAATTTTCTCCGGCATTCGTATATTTTCAGGACTCGCAGGCTATGGCATCAAAAGAAATTTTTGTGGATTTTTACGGACAGAATTATGATACGTTAAAACAGCTTGCTTTTTCCGCATCGGGCAGACTTCAGCAGGTTAAAGGGCTTACCGACGTAAAAATAAGAATGAGAGAAGATGAACCTGAAGTTATCCTTGCCGTAGATTATGACAGGCTTGCCGTATTCGGGCTGACGACGTATTTCTTAAGCAACACTCTGCACTGTCAGTTAAGAGGGCTTATTGCCACGCAGTACAGAACGGAGGGTAAAGAAATCGAGACCATATGCCGTCTTTATCCCGACAGTATAAAATATGTCGATCAAATTCCTTTTATCGGCGTAGTCAATCCTATTTCGGATATTGTTTACGTCGGACAGGTTACCGATATGAGTAAATTGAAATCGAATCAGGAAATATGGAGAAAAAATAAAAAGAGATTTATTCAGATAAGTGCCAACAGAGCAAAAATAGGTTTGACGACCGCTGCAGAAAAAATAAAAACTACATTAAAGGGCGTGGCATTTCCTCAGGACTATTCGTTTAACATATCGGGTGATTACGAAAAGACCGTTAAAAACAGAGGACAGTTTATGCTGGCGGTAGCTTTGACGGTTATTTTAATTTTCTTTGTTTTGGCATCGATTTTTGAATCTTATCTGCAGCCGGCACTTATAATGTTTTCGCTCCCGCTGAGTATAATAGGTGTGGCTTTTTGTCTTTGGGGCTTCAATAAATCCATAAGCTTAGGCGTGTGGATAGGTATGATGATTCTTTTCGGCTGTATAGTTTACAGTTCTATTATTATTGTCGATAAAATTAATCAAAGACGTATAGGCAGAACGAATATTTTAAGAGTTATTTTTGAAAGCTGCAAAGAAAGATTAAGACCGGAACTTATAACATTATTAATGAAAACTTTAGGTCTTTTGCCGATGGTATTAAGCAGAGACGAATCTTCGTCAATGTGGGCATCGTTGGGAATGACCGTGCTTTTTGGAACCATTACCGGTACACTGCTTACGATGTTGATTATTCCTACGGCATATTATGTTCTTGAAAAACCTAAAAGCAGTGTTAAGATGTTCTTTAAACGTTTGGGGCTTGTTGCGCTGTTTAATTTTATTATGAGACTTCATAAGAGATTTTTCAACAGAAACCCTTTTGAAGACAATGTATAATAAACGGCAGGTTATGAGCTTATAAGGTTATCAGGTTATTAGTTTTTGTAGTTTGTCGTTAATTATAAATTATAAATTGTCTTTTGTTCTGTCATTCCCGCAGAGCCTAATACACTCTGTCATTCATGCGTTGCCGTTTGGCGGGAATCTATAGTATAAAAGTACCGAAAACTTTTCAGCTGAGGAGACGAAGTCTCCGGCTCAGCTTAAAAATATAACAAAAATGTTTTTAATTTAGCATAAATATAAATTTAAGGAAAGAAAATTATGAGTTTATTAAGACTTCCCGTTGACAGACCTGTAACGACGGTTATGATATTTTTAGCCGTAATTCTTATGGGATTGATTGCATTCAGCAGAATCCCTCAGGAATTGTTTCCTGCCATGGAATATCCTCAAATAACGATTGTTACAAAGTATGAAGGTGCAGGGCCTGAGGAAGCAGAAAAACTCATAAGTAAAATTGTTGAAGAAACGGCAGGTACCGTAAAAAATATTAAAAGAGTTTCTTCCATTTCAAAAGAAGGCGTTTCCATTGTTTCCTGCGAATTTTTATGGGGAACCGATATGGATTTTGCCTCTATGGACGTGAGAGAAAAAATAGATTTGGTAAAAGAATCTCTTCCGAAAGATGCACTTGAGCCGGTAGTGTTAAAGTATAATCCTATGCAGACGGAAGCTATGATTTTATCTGTCAGTTATACGGATATTCAGCCTAATTTGATGCAGATGGCAGACCTTCGCCATATAATGAAAAAAAATGTTAAGGACGAACTTGAAAGGCTTGAAGGCGTTGCAAAAGTTGACTTAAAGGGAGGTGAGCAGAAAGAAATTCTGGTCGAAATAGATAAAGGAAGACTTCTCGCAAACCAGCTTTCCATAACCGATGTTATCAATTCTTTGCAAACCGCAAACATTACGTATCCCGCAGGAACAATCAAAGAAGAAAAGCATGAGTATATAGTAAAAACCGTCGGGGAATTTAAAAGTCTTACCGATATAGAAAATCTTTCTTTCGGTAAAAGAGATAATAAACAGGGAGATGCCAGATACAGAAGAGACAGAAGTTATGAGGGAGAAACGGGAGAAAAAATTGTTTATATGCGTGATGTTGCCGACGTAAAGGAATCTTTAAAAGACAGAAAAGGTATCTCCAGATATAATTCAAAAGAAAATGTTTCCATAGGAATATTTCCTCAGTCCGGTGCAAATTTGATAAATATGTCAAAGCTTGTCCACGAGAAACTGAAAGATATTAAGGATAAAATTCCTTCAAATATAGAAATAAAAACAACATATGACCAATCTATATTCATCAAAAAATCTTTAAGCAACATTTATCAGTCAGGTCTTCAAGGTATTCTTTTAACTTTTATTTTGCTGTATTTCTTTATGAGGAGTTTCGTCGGTTCGGGTATTATCAATACTGCCATACCTATAAGCTTGTGTGTAACATTAAGTATTATGTATTTTCAGGGAATAACAATCAACTCCATGTCTCTGGGCGGTTTAACTATCGGTATCGGTATGGTTGTAGATAACGGTAACGTTGTTATTGAAAATATTTTATTGGAGCTGCACAGAAATAAAGATTTGCCGAAGAAAGAATGTATTTACAATGCCACATCGTCGCTTTTTGCCGCCATATTAAGTTCTACCGTTACGACTATAGCGGTGTTCATACCTTTTGTTTTTATTACCGGTATGATAGGACAGTTGTTCAAACAGCTGGCTCTTACAATAACTTATGCAATGATAGCATCCATATTTTCCGCAATGTTTCTTGTTCCTCGTCTGGCTCTTACGGCAAATGTTAAAAATATTTCCATTACCGCAGGAAGAAAAGCCATTACGGAATATTTTGTTCCGTTATTGAAACAGGTTTTGAATTTCAGAGCATTTAGAGTTTTTGCTTTTATATTTTTATATGCCGCTATAGGTGCTCTTACCGTTTACTACATTCCCAAAGAGTTTATGGCAAAATCCGACGAAAGAAGATTTACGTTGAATGTTTCCATGCATCCCGATACGCCTTTGGAAGTTACCGATGAAGTCGTTAAAAGAATAGAGAGTGCTATTTCAAAATATGATGAGGTTAGAGACATTTCTACTACCGTCGGTGCTACCGGAGAAGAATCCGGAGCGGCTGCCGTTGAAGTTACCGGAGTTTATCAGGCAAGAATTATTGTTAATCTTGCATTTAAAGGTTTGTCCACTAATGAAATTGTTGCCGAACTCAGCGATGAAATAAAAAGGTGGAATATAAAAGATTTGGAAGTTGAATTTGTTACTCAGCAGGGTATGTTCGGCTCGGGAATAGGAGCATCTTCAGGAATTACCGTGGAACTCAAAGGTAAAGAGCTTTCAAAACTCAGAGAGTACGCAAATAAATTGAAAGAACAGATGGAAGGTATGCCGGAATTTTACGGTATTAAAATTGATCCTTCCGATGAAGTTCCCGAATTGAGGCTTAATATCGACAGAGAAAGAGCCTCTCTGTTCGGACTTTCAACTCAGGATATTTCCGCCATGACACTTGCCGCAATTAAAGGTTTTGTAGCTACGAAATTAAAGCTTCCCGACGACGAAATGGATATAAGAGTGCGTATGAAACCGGACGACAGAGATACTCTTGAAAAAGTTTTGGAAATGACGGCATATTCTTCTTGGGGTATGACTATTCAGTTAAAGCAGATTGCGCAGGCAAATTTTGTTAAGACTCTGCCTGCAATTAAGAGAATTGAGGGGGAAAGAACTTATCTTGTTACTGCAAATGTTAAGGGCAGTTTTACCGATGCGGTTAAAGAGCTTCAGGAACTTCTT
The DNA here is from genome assembly GCA_905234925.1 of uncultured Endomicrobiia bacterium. Lineage (GTDB taxonomy): Bacteria > Elusimicrobiota > Endomicrobiia > Endomicrobiales > Endomicrobiaceae > Ruminimicrobiellum. The sequence continues at coordinate 7,948 of CAJOJJ010000002.1, read as the reverse complement.
GATGATGCTTACGATAATAAAGATGTTAATGCGTTTATTACCGGTGAAATGCTTGCCATGAAAGAGGCTCTTTCGGAAGTATCGTTTGCATTGATGTTGGGAATTATAATTATTTATATGATACTTGCTTCTCAGTTTGAAAATTTATTGCAGCCGATAATAGTTATGACGGCAGTTCCTCTCGGTATTATAGGTTCTTTGATTGTATTGTTTATTACGGGACAATCTATTAACTCCATATCGATGTTGGGTGTTATAATGTTGGTCGGTAACGTTGTTAATATTTCCATTCTTCTTGTTGACAGATACAATAATCATTTTATGAAAGATCCGGAGAAATACAGAGATACGGTTGCATTAAAACAAATGGTTGTTGATACAACCGCCGATCATATCAGACCTATTATCATGACTACATTGACAACCGTAGTAGGACTTATTCCTCTTGCATTAGGGCTTGGCGAGGGTGCAACTACCAACCAGCCTATGGCTATTGCCGTATGCGGCGGTTTGATTTTTGCATTGGGGTTGGCATTGTTATTCGTACCGTTTATTTATCTTTATTCTAAGGGCGTAAGAAATAAAGATACGGAAGAATATATATATTAAATATATACTAAATAGTCTGACAAAAAAATTGAAATATTTTAGTTACGACTTTGAATTCCCGAGCCTTATGTACCGTGTACACTTTCTTACAATCATTCAATCTTATAATCATCTAATCTTCTAAAATTTTTGTGAAATAAAAATTTTCTGCTTGACATTTTTTTTAAATTGTGCTACAATCTTGCCCGTTGCAAAAATCGGATTGCAGCAAGGTCTTTAGAAAAAGTGACAACCGCAGAATTGTCATCCTGAGCGAAGCAAACAGAGTTTGCGGAGTCGAAGGATCTAAGAAAATTTTGCAAAGCAAAATTTTCTGCTTGACAAAAATTTTAAAATGTGCTATAATCTTCACCCGTTGCGAAAATCGGATCGCAAACGAGACAAATGAAGATGAGTTTTTTAGAAATAAACAATGAAAATTTTTGAGTATTAAAATTTTCTGCTTGACAAAAATTTTAAAATGTGCTATAATCTTCACCCGTTGCGATAATCGGATCGTAGCAAGGTCTTTAGAAAGAGTTGAATAGTTGAGAAGTTGAACGGTTGATTTTTTGAGAAGCAACATTATATAATAGCTTCCAATCATCTAGTCTTCTAATCTTCCAAAATTTTTGTGAAACAAAAATTTTCTACTTGACAAATTTTTAAGAATGTGGTATAATCAGCGCCACGAAAAGTTCTTTAAGCAGTTTTTAGTAATAACCTTTTTGAAATAAAGAAGAGTTTTTAGATATTAAGGGTACCTTAAGTCTTCTGGAAAAAATGAAGCACCCGATTTAATATAATGCAGAGAAAAGAATATCTTTGCTGAAAGACGAATAGCAAAGACAGAGTATTTTTTTCTCTCTCAAAAAAGGTCTTTGAAAATTGAATAATATGCAGATGAGTGCCCTGTAAAAGGGGCAATCAAGCAATTTAAGGGTCTAGTTGTTTTTTTGATGTTTATATATGAGCAATCATATATTATTAAAGTAATTAAGAGCTTAAGCAAAACTCTATAAAATTTTTTTATGGAGAGTTTGATCCTGGCTCAGAGTTAACGCTGGCGGCGTGCCTAACACATGCAAGTCGAGCGAATTCTTACAGAGTATCGTAAGAGTTAGCGGCAAACGGGTGAGTAACACATGGGAAACCTCCCTTAGAATGGGGAACATCTCCGTGAAAACGGAGCTAATACCGCATAAGACCACAGTTTGGCATCAAACAGGGGTAAAAGCAGCAATGCGTTCTAAGATGGTCCTGTGTCCTATCAGCTAGTTGGTGGGGTAACGGCCTACCAAGGCTAAGACGGGTATCCGGCCTGAAAGGGTGAACGGACACACTGGAACTGAGACACGGTCCAGACTCCTACGGGAGGCAGCAGTGGGGAATTTTGGACAATGGGGGAAACCCTGATCCAGCGACGCCGCGTGGAGGATGAAGGTCTTCGGATTGTAAACTCCTTTTGGATGGGAAGAATAAATTGACGGTACCATCAGAAAAAGCCACGGCTAACTTCGTGCCAGCAGCCGCGGTAATACGAAGGTGGCGAGCGTTACTCGGAATTACTAGGCGTAAAGCGTATGTAGGTGGTTAAATAAGTCTATGGTGAAATTTCCGGGCTCAACCCGGAAGGGTACATAGATACTGTTTGGCTTGAGTGTGTGAGGGGGAGACGGAATTCCTGGTGTAGCGGTGAAATGCGTAGATATCAGGAGGAACACCGATGGCGAAAGCAGTCTCCTGGCACAATACTGACACTGAGGTACGAAAGCTAGGGTAGCAAACAGGATTAGATACCCTGGTAGTCCTAGCTGTAAACGATGCTCACTAGATGTGGGAGGTATCGACCCCTTCCGCGTCGACGCTAACGCATTAAGTGAGCCGCCTGGGGAGTACGGCCGCAAGGTTGAAACTCAAAGGAATTGACGGGGGCCCGCACAAGCGGTGGAGTATGTGGTTTAATTCGACGCAACGCGAAAAACCTTACCTGGGCTTGAACTGCTGATGGTAAAAACCGGAAACGGTAATGACCCGCAAGGGAGTCAGTAGAGGTGCTGCATGGCTGTCGTCAGCTCGTGTCGTGAGATGTTGGGTTAAGTCCCGCAACGAGCGCAACCCCTATCCCATGTTACCTGTAGCAATACAGGGTCTCTGAGGAAACTGCCATCGACAAGATGGAGGAAGGTGGGGACGACGTCAAGTCATCATGGCCTTTATGTCCAGGGCTACACACGTACTACAATGGTCGGTACAGAGGGTTCCGATATCGTAAGATGGAGGCAATCCCATAAAGCCGGCCCCAGTTCAGATCGTGGGCTGCAATTCGTCCACGTGAAGGAGGAATCGCTAGTAATCGCAGATCAGCAGGCTGCGGTGAATACGTTCCCGGGCCTTGTACACACCGCCCGTCACACCACGAAAGTCAGTCTTAACAGAAGCTGTTGTGCTAACCGCAAGGAGGCAGGCATCTAAGTTAAGGTTGGTGATTGGGGTGAAGTCGTAACAAGGTAGCCGTACGAGAACGTGCGGCTGGATCACCTCCTTTATAAGGAGTAAACATACATCATTAATTTGATGGGATGTTATTGGTTGATACACTTAAATTGCACATTCGGGGTTACTACCTATATGGGGCGTTCATCCGCATATTATTCAGTTTATGTTATAAAGCTGGTATCCGGGCGGCATTGGATACAAGTTGCAGGAAAACGGGCCTATAGCTCAGTTAGTCAGAGCGCACCCCTGATAAGGGTGAGGTCTGTGGTGCAACTCCACATAGGCCCACCGGTTTATAATTCTTGGAACATTTTGGGGATATAGCTCAGCTGGGAGAGCGCCTGCTTTGCAAGCAGGAGGTCGTGAGTTCGATCCTCACTATCTCCACCAAAAAAGAATTTACTCGGTTTCATTACCGTTTAAAGATATAAAATAGTTCATTGAAAAACTTAATAGGCAAATCAGCGTCTTCATATTTTAAAATATGAAACACAATGTATTAAATTTAGTTAAAATAGTTAAAATCACATAATCGTCTCATCTTGAGATGGGATTAGAGAATGTGACTAAGCTACTAAGTGCATATAGTGAATGCCTTGGCTGAGACTGTCGATGAAGGACGTGGTAAGCTGCGATAAGCGTCGGTGAGGTGCAAACAACCTTTGACCCGGCGATTTCCGAATGGGGCAACCCCGCCACAAGTAATTGTGGCGATCCGAAAGGAAGGCAACCTAGGGAAGTGAAACATCTCAGTACCTAGAGGAAAAGACATCAACCGAGATATCGAAAGTAGTGGCGAGCGAAATCGATATAGCCTAAACCGGTGTGCTTGCACATCGGGGTCATAGGACTACGTTAGTAGAGTTATCAATCAAAAAATTAACTGAACAACCTGGAAAGGTTGACCACAGAAGGTGATAGTCCTGTATGTGAAAATTTTTTGACTCGAAGTAGTATCCTGAGTACCATCGAGCACGTGAAACTTGGTGGGAAGTTAGGGGGACCACCCTCTAAGGCTAAATACAAGTCTCAGACCGATAGTGAACCAGTACCGTGAGGGAAAGGCGAAAAGAACCGCGGGAGCGGAGTGAAATAGAACCTGAAACTGTATGCATACAAGCAGTTCGAGGATTATGGTAGAAGCTTCGGCGACTACAATGTCTGAGAGCGTGCCTGTTGAAGAATGATCCGGCGAGTTAATTGGTAGGTGCAAGGATAAGCATTAGATGTAAGTCTGTTGTGTATCCGTAGCGAAAGCAAGTCTGAAAGGGCGATAGTACCTATCATTAGACCCGAAGCCAAGTGATCTATGCCTGGACAGGGTGAATCCCCTTTAATCGGGGGAGGAGGCCCGAAGCGTCAACCGTTGAAAAGGTTTTGCATGAGCTGGGTATAGGGGTGAAAGGCCAATCTAACTTGGTGATAGCTGGTTCTCCTCGAAATAGTTTTCGGACTAGCCTAATATGTTAAGTTTGAGAGGTAGAGCACTGAATAATCTAGGGGGTGTAACCCACTTTCCGAAGTTAATCAAACTCCGAATTCTCAGATGTATTATATTGGAGTCAGTTTGTGAGGGATAAGCTTCACATGCGAAAGGGAAACAGCCCAGACCACCAACTAAGGTCCCTAAATATATACTAAGTGGTACAAGGAAGTGGAATTTCTTAGACAGCTAGGAGGTTGGCTTAGAAGCAGCCACCCTTTAAAGAGTGCGTAACAGCTCACTAGTCAAGTGATTCTGCACCGAAAACACCCGGGGCTCAAGTATATTACCGAAGTTGTGGATTCTTGCAGCAATGCAAGAGTGGTAGAGGAGCGTTCCCACGACACTGAAGACATACCGTAAGGAGTGTTGGAGTTGTGGGAAGTGAGGATGTCGGAATAAGTAGCGATAAAAGAGGTGAAAATCCTCTTCGCCGAAAACCTAAGGTTTCCTTGAGTAAAGTTCGTCTGCTCAGGGTCAGTCGATCCTAAGCCCAGGGCGAAAGCCGTAGGCGATGGGTATCAGGTTAATATTCCTGAACTACCTTTATTGCGTTAAATGTGTTTAGCTACGCTTTTCAGTAGATCATCATCCGATTGGTTGTGGATGTTGCCTCGCAAGAGGGAGGACTTGGAGCAATCCGAGGAACTGGTTGTATGGAGAGCCAAGAAAAACCTAAACACCTGTTATGAAGGTAAACGTACCGTAAACGGACACACGTAGGTGGGGTGAAAATCCTAAGGCGCGCGAGATAACTTTCGTTTAGGAACTCGGCATATTTGCCCCGTAACTTCGGGATAAGGGGTGCCTATAGAAATATAGGTCGCAGTGAAATGGCCCTCGTGACTGTTTAACAAAAACACAGGTCTCTGCTGAAATCACAAGATGATGTATAGGGACTGACACCTGCCCGGTGCCGGAAGGTCAAGGGGAGATGTTAGGCGTAAGCCAAAGCATTGAACTTAAGCCCCGGTAAACGGCGGCCGTAACTATAACGGTCCTAAGGTAGCGAAATTCCTTGTCGGGTAAGTTCCGACCTGCACGAATGGTGTAACAAAGAGGGCACTGTCTCAACGAAAGACTCGGCGAAATTGTGGTACCCGTGAAGACGCGGGTTGCCTGCGGCTAGACGAAAAGACCCCGTGGAGCTTTACTGTATCTTAGCCTTGAATTATGGAGTTGAATGCGTAGAATAGGTGGGACGCTTCGAAGCTTGGTTTTTGGACTAGGTGGAGCGGAAATGTGAAATACCACCCTTTTAGTTCTGTGGTTCTAACTCTCAGGTTTGAAACAACCGAGAGGACATGGTTAGGTGGGCAGTTTAACTGGGGCGGTTGCCTCCTAAATAGTAACGGAGGCGTACAAAGGTATCCTCAGGACCAATAGAAATGGTCCAAAGAGTGCAAGTGCAGAAGGGTGCTTAACTGCAAGACCTACAAGTCGAGCAGATGCGAAAGCAGGTACTAGTGATCCGGCGGTTCAGTGTGGAATTGCCGTCGCTCAACGGATAAAAGCTACCCCGGGGATAACAGGCTTATTTCATCCAAGAGTCCATATCGACGATGAAGTTTGGCACCTCGATGTCGGCTCATCCCATCCTGGGGCTGGAGCAGGTCCCAAGGGTTTGGCTGTTCGCCAATTAAAGGGGTACGTGAGCTGGGTTCAGTACGTCGTGAGACAGTACGGTCTCTATCTACCGTGGGCGCAGGAAATTTGAGGGGGCTCGTTCTTAGTACGAGAGGACCGGAATGAACGCACCTCTGGTGTTTCGGTTGTTCTGCCAAGAGCATTGCCGAGTAGCCAAGTGCGGTTAAGATAAACACTGAAAGCATATAAGTGTGAAACTTTCCCCAAGATAAGATTTCCCCAAAGGACACCGGTAGACTACCGGTTTGATAGGCAAGAAGTGTAAGTGCAGTAATGTATTCAGCTAACTTGTACTAATCGTCCGTTTGGCTTGGTCACATTCTCTAATCTAAGTGATTGACTTTTTTAGAAAAAAGTGATATAATGTGTTAGTCGGTTTGACTATTAAGTTTAATGAATTAAGTTCTTTTTAAGAAGTATTAAAATTGAAAAATTTCTGGTGACTATACCGGTGAGGTCACACCCGATCCCATTCCGAACTCGGAAGTTAAGCTCATATGGGCCGATGGTACTTGGACCGCAGGGTCCCGGGAGAGTAGGTCGTTGCCAGATTCTTTATAGAAGAGAGTGTATTCGTAAGAATGCACTCTCTTTCCTTTTTTTATGTTTTTTGTTTTTTGAAATTTTTACATAAAATTTTCAAAAAATTCTTGAAAATTTTATATTTTTAGGCTATAATCTAAGCATGGAGAATACATTTAAATATCTATCATTTTTTATAGTCTTATTTTTTCTGTTGAATATTTTCTCGTTGACGGGAATATTTGATATGAAAAGCTTTGTAGTTGAGGGAAGCGTAATAGAACAATTCTATTCGGCGGTCAGTATGCCGTCGGATATAATAGGTAAAATGATGTCGCAAAAAGCACAAGACAAAACTCCTTATAGTAAAGCAGACAATAAGGAAAGCAAGAAAGATTCTGCCGTAATGAGCGGCTATGCAGTATCGGCAGCAACATCAGTTACAATGTTGTTTTGGAGTTTTGTTTTGTGCGTTGGCGGAAAAGTTGTAAATGGTATCAGTCCGGCGGAAAGTTATCCGTTAAAAGTTCCTTGGCGAGGGAGTATATTTCTGATATTAATTATGAAGTTATTGTTTAATATACGTCCGAGAGCAGGCGATATATATGCTTATAATTATACAATAAAAAAGGCTTGTGTTAAGTAATATATAACACAAGCCTTTTTTAATTAGCATTTAGCAATTAGTAATTAGAAATTTATGAGTTCTTCAAACGAATTAATAAGCATTTTTCACAGAGCGAAAAATTTAAAATATTTTCAGTTTTTCCGAAAACTTCTCAGCTCCTCAGCTGAGGAAACGAAGTTTCCGGCTCAGCTTCTCAGCTAAAATAAAATTTAAGTTTGATATAAGAAAGTAACCAAAATTAAAAAAGGAGGAAACAGATGAAAAATAATCTTAATAAAATCATCTCAATAATGATAACAGTCTGTTTCCTTATTTCTTTCGTTATATCCCCTGCCGTTGCCGGTGCTGCGGCAATAAACCAATCTGCAGCGCAATATAATCAAATATTCAATAATTTCGTTCTTCCATACAGTTTCGGACAGATAACATCGGCACATTACAGCGGAACCGACCGAGTATTGATAAACATACAAGATTTGCATAGCCATCCGAAAGTACAGAAAAATATCAGCAACATCATAGAACTGTTTGATAAGAAATATGGAGTAAATAAAGTATTTTTGGAGGGAGCATACGGACAA
>CAJOJJ010000001.1 GCA_905234925.1 uncultured Endomicrobiia bacterium | reverse complement strand
CAAAAGCGGATATTCTTGCTTACGGTATGGCAGAAAAAACAATGCTGGAACTTTCTTATGCACTGCGTGACGGAAAAGATTATCGTGATATAAAAGGTCTCTGCTATATATCAAAAACTTTTAAAAATGATTATATCAATATGCCGTCTTTTGAGGAGTGTGTGCAGGATAAAAGTAAATTCAGGGAAATGTTTAAAACTTTTTATGAAAATTCCGCTTATGTTAATTCCAAAGGTTTGTGCCAAAAACATGATACAAGATATTTAATTCATAATCCGCCTCAGGATTTACCGACAGAACAGGAACTTGATAAAATTTATGATATGGATTTTGCAAGAGAAGTTCATCCTTATTACGCAAAGCAGGGAGCAGTAAAAGCACAAGAAACTATAAACTTTTCCGTTGTCTCTCACAGAGGATGCTGCGGAGAATGTAATTTTTGTGCTATTGCCGTACATCAGGGAAAAAGCGTAATTTCAAGAAGTAAAGAATCAATAATAAAAGAAGTTAATAAACTGGTTGAAAAAACGGATTTTAAGGGCTATATTTTCGATATTGGCGGACCGACAGGAAATATGTATAAAATATCATGTAAAGCTTTCGGCAAAACGGGCAGCTGTAAAAACAAAAGATGTTTATATCCGGAAGTTTGTCCAAATATAGTTTTTTCACATGATAAACAGATGGATTTATTGGCTGATGCCGCAAAGAATAAAAAAATTAAAAAGATTTTTGTTTCGTCCGGAATGAGGCACGATTTGATAATTGCCGACAGACAAAACGGGGAAAAATATTTGAAATTTATTTCAGAGAACAATATTTCAGGACAGTTAAAAATAGCACCCGAGCATACAAGCGATAATGTTCTTGATATGATGGGAAAGCCGAAACAAAATACATTTCTTTATTTTATGAACGATTTTGAGTATATAAATAAGCCTTTAAACCAGTTTTTAACCTGTTATTTTATGGTAGATCATCCCGGATGTTCTTTAAATGATATGAAAGAACTTTTATCTTTTATAAAAAATAATTTACGGTTTTCACCCGAACAGGTACAGGTGTTTACGCCTACGCCGTCAACATTTTCTACTTTATTTTATTATACGGAACAGGATATTAACGGGAAAGATATTTTTGTTGAAAAAGATAGAAATGCCAGAATGAAACAAAAATTGACTATAACACAAGGTACAAACCGCCCTAATAATTCAAAACCGAAACAAAACAGATTTTTCCGCAAACGCAAAAACAAAATCGGGCGATGGTGAATTTTCCATTAGGATTTTTATTGACCATTCCGCCCGACACTGAATATATAGCCCATAAACTGATTTTTGTCAAGGTTTTTTTTATTTAAGCCCTTCCTCCAAATCATTAAACAGAGAGTTATAATAATCTGTCAGGAATGTATCTTTTAAAACTTGCTTCTTCCAATCAATCAAGAATGTTTCAAATTCCGTTTGTGCCGAAACACCTGTCTTGTTTTCGGAAATTTCGGTAAATCTTAACGTAATTTTAAATCTTCTTTTTGCTTTATGTGATTGTAAAGCATTTCCGGAATAGGTCCAATCCGTAACGATTATACCGTTTTCTTCATCAGCAGTTTCTATACCTTTAACATTTTTGGAAACATTTTCCAACATAGTGGAATATACTTTATAATAAGAAATATCATATGTTCTGCTTTTGGATTTTTCCAAATTTTCTTTTTCTTTCTGTTTTTGCTGCTTTCTTTGCAAGTCTGCTGCGGCAACTTCTGCTTCCTGCCTTCTTGCATCCTCTTCTTCTTTTTGCTTGATTGCGGCAAGTTCTGCTTCTTTCTGTTTCTTTAAATCTTCTTCTTCCTGCAGTTTCTTTGCAGCCAATTCTTCTTTCTCTTTTTGTTTTGCCTCTTCTCTTAGTCTCTTGGCTTCTTCCTGTTCTTTTATTTTATCTTCTTTTTCTTTCTGTTTCTGAGCAGCTAACTCTTCTTTCTGTTTTTTTGCTTCTTCTTTTTGCTGAAGTTTTACGGCAAGAACGGCTTGCCTTTCCTGTTCTTTCTTTGCAGTCAACTCTTCTTTTTCTTTCAGTTTTTGGGCAGCTTGTTCTTCTTTCTGTTTCTTTAATTCTTCTTTTTCTTTCAGTTTTTTTGCAGCCAACTCTTCTTTCTGTTTCTTTAACTCTTCTTTTTCTTGAAGTTTTTTCGCAGCCTGTTCCTCTTTCAGTTTTTTAGCTTCTTCCTGTTTCTGCATTTTTTCGGCAAGAACGGCTTGCCTTTCCTGTTCTTTCTTTGCAGCCAATTCTTCTTTTTCTTTTAGTTTTTGGGCAGCCTGCTCTTCTTTCTGTTTCTTTAACTCTTCTTTTTCTTTAAGTTTCTGTGCTTTTCGCTCTTCTTTTTCTTTCTGCTTCTTAGCGGCAGCCTCAGACTTTTTTTGTTTAATATCTATGGTTTCATCCTCATTTTTTTGAGTCTGAACGGATGCGGCAGCGGCAACACCTAAGGATACGGTGCCGGCGGACTCGGAAATCTTTTCTTTTTCCATAATTTGTTCTGCTTTAACTGCAGCTTCAGCCGACTGTTCCGCTTGTGAAATAACCGGAGCTTTTTCTATTGCCTGTTCTGCTGCTTCAAAAGCTTCTTTTACTTCTTCTTCAGGTTCCGTAGTAATAGGTACTATACTTTCCACAGGCTCAGTTTGAGGAGTGTTTGTTTTTTGTTTTCCTTTTGAAGTTTCTGCTTTTTCTACTGCAGGAACAATAACCTCCGTTTTAACAGGTCCGGCAGCTTTAAGTTCTGTTTCCGTTTTTTCGAACGATTCTTCTTTAGGTTCGTCGATAACAGCTGCATTTACGGGTTCTTTTTGTACTTTATCCGACACAATTTCCGTTTTTTGTTCTTTGGAAATTTCAGCTTTTTCAGGTTCTGCGGATTCCGTTTTAGGTTCTTTGGAAACTGCTGAATTTTTCGTATCTTCGGCTTTTATCGCTGCAACGGGCTGTAATGTTTCTTTATTTTTATCCGATTTTGTATTTTTTTCTGCAGATTTATTTTTGTCGCTTTTTTTATCTTTTTTCTTCTTACCGTCGGCTGCAGTTATATTTTTACCGTTAATAACTTTCTTAAATTGTTTTTCATTCACGGAATCTGCTTCCAAAACGGTCCACATATCATTATACAGTGCTGCCGTCATCCCTCTGTCAGGTTTTACATAAGAACCGTTTGACGTATATTCAAAGTCATAGAACATTTTTACGCTTGTTGAATTTTTTTCGTTTTCTCTTACAAACAGCTTAAATTTATCTCTTTGCGGATTTTCTCCGTTTTCATCATATGATGTGTCCCAATTAATGCTTGCATGTCCGCCTTTTTTACCGTTAGAAACACTGGTTCTGATTACTAAATTTTTGCCGTAGTACTTAGACAAATTCTTTTCAAGTTTATCTACAGTGGTGTCAAAATTTGAGTTGAAAGTTTTTTCCCTTACGATTTCCTGAGCATTTACCATGCTGAAGAAAAATAGAAACATTGCGGCAGATACAAGTATTTTTTTCATTTTTTATCCTTCTTTTATAATTTTATATTTACGGATAAATTTCTTACCTACTCGCCCCGAAGAGGAGTTGAACCTCCAACCTTATCCTTAGGACGGATCTGCTCTATCCGGTTGAGCTATCGGGGCACCAAACGACAATTTATAATGTACAATGTATAATGTACAATAAACTGCAGATTAATATTTAACTATCGAGTAATAGTCGATGTCTTTTAGTTTTTCTTTACCGTTTAAGAACAAAAGCTCAATAACAAATGCGCAGCCGGCAACGGAACCTTTCAATTTTTTTATCAGTTCTATTGCGGCACTTACCGTTCCGCCCGTAGCAAGAAGATCATCTGCAATCAAAACATTATCTTTTTCATTGACGGCATCTTCATGCATCTCTACGGCGGCTTTTCCGTATTCCAACTCGTATTCAACTGAAACTGTTTTGTACGGAAGTTTTCCTTTTTTTCTTATAGGAACAAAAGGAACGTTGAGTTTTTGTGCAACGGAAATACCGAACAAAAAACCTCTTGCTTCAAGGCCTGCAACTTTTGTTATATTTTTGTTTTTAAATTTATCGACGAAATCGTCTATAATTTTATTGTATAAATTTATATCCGAAAGCAGCGGAGTAATATCCTTAAATATTACGCCTTTTTGAGGAAAATCAGGAATATCTCTGACTGCTTTTGATATCAAATCTTTCAGTTCCAAGCTTTTCTCCTGTCGGACATTCTTCTGTTTTTTAAATTGGAATGTACATGCTGTCTTCTGTCAGGTCTTGTACCGCGTTGATCCAATAATAAAGTATCCACTGTTTTAGCATCTACATATTTTAACTTTAAAAATATATACTTTAATCTTTGCAACGCCTTAAATTCCAACTGGCGGACTCTTTCCTTAGAAACTTTATACAAGCTTCCTATATCTTCCAAAGATAAATTCTGTGTATTATTTATTCCGAATCTCATTTTAATAATTTCGGCTTCTCTCTCAGGCAGCATATCGATTGCCTGTTGTACGTTTTTTGAAGTTCTTATAATTTCCGTTACGGATTCGGGGGTTTTCGACAAATTGTCTTTAATATTATCTTTTTTTAAAGAATCGGAATCTTCAAACATTGCAGTGTCAAGAGAAGAAATGCTGTCAAAAGAATACAAAGTAGAGTTTATTTCTTCTGCTTTATCTACCGGAATATTAAGCTCTTTAGCTACCTGCTCGACCGTCGGCTCTTTGTTTAATTTCGACATTAAAGAGTTTCTTACTTTTTTCCATTTGCTTATAATTTCATACATATAAGACGGAATTCTGACGGTTTTAGAATTATCTTCAATGGATTTTCTGATGTATTGTTCTATCCAATATGTAGCATACGTCGAGAATTTGATGTTCTTTTCGGGATCGAACTTTTCAACGGCTTTCATTAAGCCGATATTTCCGTCGGAAATCAAATCCATCAAATCAACGCCTCGTCTTATAAATTTTTTCGCAATGGGAATAACAAGGCAATAATTTATTTCTACCATTCTTTTAACGGCTTTTTTATCATGCTTTTGAATTTTGGCCCAAAGCTTTCCGATTTCTTCTTCGGATGCCGGCTTAATTTCTTTCAGTTCTAAAAAATATGCCTGCAACATATCCAACATATAAGAACCTCTTTTGTTTATTTTACACTTGTTTAATACATTTATTGTTTTCGTCAACGAAAACGAACTTTGCATTTATAGGTTTGTCCGACAATTCAAAGCCCATAATTATTACTATTTCGCCTTTCTTTATCAGGTGTGCGGCAGCTCCGTTCATACATATAACTCCGGAACCGGCTTTTCCCGGAATAACGTAAGTTTCAAGCCTTGCTCCGGAAGTATTGCTGACGACAAGTACTTTTTCGCCTATCCACAAACCTGCTTTATCAATCAAGTCGGAATCAATCGTAATGCTTCCCTGATATTCCAAATTGGCTTCCGTTACGGTTGCACGGAAAATTTTAGAACGTAAAACAAACCTCATTTTTTTATCCTTTATACTATTCCAGCTGAGGAGCTGAGATGTTTTCGGCGTTTTATTAGCTTACAGTAAAAAGTGCTTTGCACTTTTGAAAGTCGAATGGTCGGATGTAAAGCTGTAAAAATTGTTTTGCAATTTTTGTTATTATTAAAATTCCTGTTTTCTCTTGCCGTCTGATCTTCTGTCCCTCTGACCTTCTGTCGTTTCCAATCTTCTACTCTTCCACGCCTCTAATCTTCTGCTTTTTTGTCGTTTATTGTACATTATACATTGTACATGTACATTAAAATAATGCTCTCCGTACATTATTTTGAGTTTCTTTCAGCTTCTTCCTGACACTGAACGCAGTATCTGCCCCAAGGAATTGCTTCTAATCTTGCCTGAGGAATTTCCTTGCCGCAGGATTCACATAAACCGAAATTGCCTTTTTCTATTTTCGCCAAAGCATTGTCGATATCTTGTATCATTCTGGTATCAATACCGCTTAATTCAAACTGAAGTTCCCTCTCGGTACTTTGTGTGGCGTTATCTATTTCATCTCCGCCTTTTTCAAGCTCATGTTCGTTTAATTTGTTGGAGTTAATCTTGTTGGTTATGGAAGCTTTTTTTTGAGTCAAAGTCTTTTTTAATCCTGCCAATAACTTTTTGTTCATTTTACTCTCTCCGATTAAAAATTTGCAAAGCAAATTTTTAGCTTATAGTTTATAAGTTTATAAGGTTATTGGGTTATCAGTTGTTTAATGGTTTATAAGTTTATTCGTTCATATTTTTTGTCGTTAAACTTATAACCTTATATCTTATAACCGCATTACCTGTTTTTTCAATTTGCAAATACTTTTACCATCTTAAGTATGTCGCCTTCCTGCCCGCTGATTCTTATTCCTTTAGATGCCATTTCTACCAAATAGTCGCAGATTTCTTTCGAAATTCTTTCACCCGGAATAACAACCGGAATTCCCGGAGGATACGGCGTCAATACTTGTGCCGATACATGACCGACAGACTTTGCAAGAGGAATTTTCTTTATATCGTGTGACAGAAAAACTTCTCTCGGCGTCATAACCATTTCCGTTGCAAGCGAAGGAATTTTCAGTATCCAGTTTTTTTGTGTACCTTTATAATTTTTACTTATTTCCTTTAAGGCGGCAACAAGTCTCTTTACGTCGTCCATGTCCGAACCTATTCCCATGATGGCAATCAGGTTAAAAGTATCGGAACAATCTACCTGAATATTATACTTTTTTGCGAGGATTTCGTCCACTTCGTAACCGGACAACCCTGTCTTTGTAACGTTGATGGTAAGCTTGGTCAGGTCCAAATCGAAATTTCTGTCTTTAATATCGTTTTTAGTCAAACATCTCATATTCGGGATTTTTTCATTAATTTCTTTTCTTGCCCATTCCGCAGCTTCTATTACTTTATCAAACATTTCTTTACCGTGCAGAAAAGCCTGTTTTCTTGCCATATCGATGCTTGCAAGCGTCAAATACTGCGGACTTGTCGTCTGAAGCATTGAAACTATTTTTTTAACTCTGTTTAAATCGATAAGCTTTGAATTGTAGTGAAGTACAGAACCTTGCGAAAGAGCCGCAAGAATTTTATGCGTAGACTGTACACATAAATCCGCTCCTGCATCCACTGCGGACATCGGCAACTTGTTATTAAATTTCAAATGAGGTCCATGTGCCTCATCAACCAAAAGAATTTTTCCTTTTCTGTGGCACAAATCCGCAATTTTTTTAACTTCGGTTGCTACGCCGTTATAAGTGGGGCTTGTTAAAAATACGGCTCTTGCTTCCGGATACATTTCCAAAGCCTGTTTTATCTCGTCGTAAGTGGAGTTAAATATTATGTCCAAATTCTGGTCTATTGTAGGCTGCAGCCATATAGGCCAAACACCTGAAAGAATTATTCCGCCCATTATGGACTTATGAGAACTTCTGGAAACTATTATTGAATCTCCCGGATCGCACGCCGATAAAAACATTGCAATATTTCCGACGGAAGTGCCGTTTACCAAAAACAAAGAATGTTTTACGCCGTAAACCTCAGCCATTAATTCCTGTGCTTTTTTTATAGGTCCTACGGGATCGTGCAGAGAATCTACCTCGTCGAAAACCGTCACATCAAATTTATAAATTTCATCTCCTGTAGCTTTTTTTAAAACAGGGTCAATGCCTTTTCCGTTTTTATGACCCGGAGTATGAAATGATGTAACATTTCTTTTTGCATGTGCCAAAAGTGTGTCAAAAATTGGTGTCTTTAATTGTTTATCCATATTCCTCAATTTTAGCAAATTTTTAAAATTAAATAAACTTTTTTGAAGGTGTATTTTCAAGTACGGCTGTTGAAAGTCCGTTCTTGCCGAGCAATTCTATAAACGGATCGGGGTTTAATTCTTCAACGTTTACCATAGTTTTTGTGTCCCAAGTTCCGTCGGCAATAAGCATTGCAGCAACAACGGGAGGCACCCCTGCCGTGTAGCTGATAGCCTGTGCTTCCACTTCATTATAGCAGTCTTTATGGTCGCAAATGTTATAAATGAATATTTCTTTATTTTTTCCGTCTTTTTTACCTTTTACCAAACATCCGATACAGGTTTTGCCTGTATAGTTCGGTGCCAAAGTTTTCGGGTTCGGCAGACATGCTTTAACAACTTTTAGAGGAACTACCTCCAATCCTTCTGCCGTTTTAACGGGCTTTTCAGACAATAAACCGATATTTTTTAATACGGTAAAAACATTAATATAGTGGTCGCTGAACCCCATCCAAAATCTGATGGATTTTGCTTTTATGTTTTTTGACAGAGAATGAAGCTCGTCGTGTCCCGTTAGATAAACGGGCTGTTCGCCTACTACAGGAAAATCATAAACCAGTTTATCCGCGTGTACGGGTTTTTCTACCCATTGGTTATCTATCCAAGTCCATACTTTATGAAATTCTCTGAAGTTTATTTCCGGGTCAAAATTTGTCGCAAAATATTTCCCGTGGCTTCCTGCATTTACGTCCATAATATCTATCGTTGCGATTTTATCAAAGTGATGTTTTACGGCTAATGCACAATAAGCATTTACCACACCCGGGTCGAAACCGCATCCGAGAATAGCCGTGATTTTATTTTCGGCACATCTGTCTTTTCTTTTCCATTCGTAATTTGCGTACCAGGGGGGATTTTCGCATACTTTGTTAGGGTCTTCGTGGATGGCTGTATCGATATATGCCGAGCCTGTTTGAATGCAGGCTTCCAAAATTGACATATTGCAAAATGCACTTGCAACATTTATTACAATAGAAACGTTCAATTCTTTTATTAAATTTACCAAAGCTTCAATATTGAAAACATCTATCTGCTTGGACGTTATTTCATTATCGGGATTTTTATAATTTTTCTTTCTTTTAATACTTTCCAAAATTGTGTCGCAGCTCTTTAATGTTCTGGAACCCAAATAAATCTTGCCGAAGCGGTCATTATTCTGTGCCAACTTGTGGCAGACTACATGTGCTACGGCTCCTGCACCGATAACCAATACGTTTCTTTTCATTTCAAGCAGATCCTCCTCAAGATAAATTGTTGATAAAATCTTTATATGTAAATTTTTTTACAACTTCCGTTTTTCCGTTTAATCTTTTTACAACTATTGCAGGCATAGGTACTCCGTTGAACCAGTTCATTTTTACCATGCTGTATCCTGCGGCATCGTCAAAAGTTACGGTATCTCCGGGTTTCAAAATTTTATTGAATTTATAAGTGCCGAAAATATCTCCCGCCAAACAAGTTCTGCCTGCAACAATATATTCGTATTTCGCATTTTTTTGTTTTGTCATTTTTGCGGGAGTATGATATGTAAGTAGATCAAGCATATGTGCTTCTATCGAAGAATCCACTATCGCAGTAAGTTTTTCGTTTTTTACAATGTCTAAAACGGTGGTTACAAGTTTTGCGCTTTGAGTTATGGAACTTTCTCCCGGCTCCATATAAATCTGTACACTGTATCTTTGAGAAAATTCTTTTAATATTTTAGCAAATTTTTTTAAATTATACCCGCTTTTCGTAAAGTATATACCGCCGCCGAAACTTACCCAATCTATTTTTGTTAAAAGTTCTTTATAATTTTTGCCGATATATTCAAGCGACTTTTCCAGGTTATCGACATCTTCGTTTTCGCAGTTGAAATGAAACATAGCACCGTTAATCTTATCAAGATTTTTTAAAATTTCTTTTTTGTTTATGACGCCTAGCCTTGAATATTTTCTTGCAGGGTCAGCTAAATCGAAATGGCTGTAACTTATTTTCGGATTAATTCTTAAACCTAAATTTTTATTTTTTACCAAAGGATAAAATTTATTTAATTGAGAAACGGAATTGAAAATTATTTTGTCTGCGAATTTTTTAAGTTCGGTTATCTCTTCCTTTGGGTAAGCAACGCTGTAAGCATGAACTTCTTTGCCGAATTTTTCGTAACCGAGTTTTGCTTCGTATAAGGAACTGCTTGTTGTTCCGTCCATATATTTTGACATCAAATCAAACACGCACCATGTTGAAAAACATTTCAATGCCAACACAAACTTTGCACCCGATGCTTTCTGCACGTATGCAATTTTTTTCATATTGTTCAGAAGAGATTTTTCTTCTATTAAGTAGTAAGGTGTTTGTATTTTCATTTTCAACTGAATAAGTTTATAAAATATCACTTTTTGTGTCAAGAAAAATTTTATATTGTTCCGCCGTTTCCAATCCTCAAATCCTCCAATCTTCCAAATTGCTTTACAATTTTTTTGACACGGTTAAAATTATTTTATAAAATAATATATTTATGAAAAAGCATAAGTCTTTTTTTATTACCATTGAGGGCGGGGAGGGGTGCGGCAAAACAACCCAATCCAAACTTTTGAAAAAATATTTGGAGGAAAAAGGTTTTAAGGTTGTTTTAACCAGAGAACCAGGCGGAAGTGTTGTTGCCGAAAAGGTAAGAAATATTTTACTTAATCCTTCTTTTAAAGTTGTTCCTTTATGTGAATTGATGTTATATGAGGCATCGCGTGCGCAGCATTTGGAAGAAATTATTAAACCTAACTTAAAAAAAGGTTATGTTGTTATATGCGACAGATTTACCGATTCTACTCTTGCTTATCAAGGGTATGCCAGAAATTTGGACAAAAATATAATAAAAAAACTTAACGATATTGCATCATGTGCAATAAGCCCGGACATAACTTTTTATCTTGATGTTGAACCGAAAGAGGGAATAAAAAGAGCTAAATCCGTAAATAAAGGAAAATTGACCGGCGGAGACAGAATAGAAAAAGAAAGCTTAAAGTTTCACAATAAAGTAAGAAAAGGTTTTTTTGAGCTTGCGAAAAAATATCCTGCAAGAATTAAAAAAATAGAAACGAAAAACGGTATAGAAGAAACGCAAAAAAATATAATTGAAGCTATAAATAAATTTTTACAAAAGAAAAACCTTTTATAAAAAACAGGGATAATAGGATATAATATAAATGTTTGAAAAAATAATTGCACAGGGAAAGGCAAAGAAAATTCTTTCCGAACAGATAAAAAATAATAAAATTCCGCACGCTTATATTTTTATGGGTGAAGAGGGAACGGGGAAGATGTTGACGGCTATTGAATTTGCAAAAATTCTTAACTGTCAGATAAACGATTATTCTCAAACGGACAGCGGTTCCTGCGGGCACTGTCTTGCGTGCGAACATATCGATAAGGGAAGTTATTCGGATTTACACATAATAAATTTTGAAAAACAGGATGAACTTGCCGATAAAGAAACGGAAAAAGGCAAAGCTAAGCTCGGTATAAAAGTTATAAGGTATATGCAGGACAAAGTTTATCTTAAAGCCACAGAGGGTAAATGGAAAGTTTTTATTATAGAACCTGCTGAAAAAATGACGATAGAGGCATTTAACTGCCTTTTAAAAACTTTGGAAGAGCCTCCGGAAAATACGATAATAATACTTATTGCCAAACATAAAGAAACTATTCCGGTAACTATTTTGTCCAGAGTACAGACGGTTTTTTTTCAGCCATTGTCCGTTGAAGATATATCAAAATATCTGCAGGAAAATAATTCTCTTTCGCAGGAAAATGCCTTAAAAATTGCTTTAATGTCCGATGGTTCCATCGAAAAAGCGGAAAATTTAATTGTTAACACTCAGAATGAATTTTCTACTTTTTGGACGGAGTTAAGCGGTAAAAAAATAGCGGCTTCGGATATTCTTGCCAAGAGTAAACAGGCTGCAAAAGACAGAGAGACGGCACTTGAGGCAATAACGATAATTACCGAAAATGCGATGGTGTCTTTCAGAAAAAATCCGGGAAAGTATGCGGATATTATTGAAGCTTTGTCGAAAAGCAAAAAGTATCTTGAACTTAATGCAAATCCGGCCAATGTAATGGACAATTTGTTTATGTATGTTAATAATAAAATTGCCAAATAACCCAATAATCTTATAAACTAAAAAATAGCGAAGCAATTTTTTAAGGAGAATAATATGCCAATGGTAGTGGGAGTTTTAGTAAGAAGAATTAAAGATAAAGTATATGCTCAGACGGGACAATATGATTATGCTTTGAACGATAAAGTTATTCTTGAGACGGAACACGGAACAGAGTTCGGTACGGTTTGTGAAAAAGAAAAACATATCGAATTTCCTAAAGATGAGTATATCGGAAGAATTTTGAGAAAAGCTACGGAAAATGATTTAATCAGACTTCAAAACAATGAAGTTAAAACGGCACAGGCAAGGGTGGTTGTTTCAAAAAAAATTCAGGAACATAAACTTGATATGAAGTTGACTTATGTTCAATATACTTTTGACAGGACAAAACTTTTTATTTATTACACTTCCGATACACGTGTAGACTTTAGAGAACTGATAAAAGATTTGGCACACTCTTTGAAAAAAAGAATTCAAATGGTGCAGATAGGCGTAAGAGACGAATCCAAAATAGTCGGCGGGGTAGGAACTTGCGGCAAATGTTTGTGCTGCCAGCAGTTTTTAAAAGATTTCAGTTCCGTAACTATTGATATGGCGAAATATCAGGATTTATCTTTAAATACTTCAAAATTGTCGGGATGCTGCGGAAGACTTATGTGTTGTTTGGCTTACGAATATGAAACATACGTGGACTTTAAAAAAGATGCTCCCAAAATCGGTGCGCGTGTTTCTACACCGGAAGGTGCGGGAACAGTTGTATCAATTGACTGTATAAAAGAAGTTATAAATATCGAATTAGGCGAGAATAATACTAAGCCGTTTAAGAAAAGCGAAATAAAGAAATTATAGCTTTCTTTGCAAATTTCTTTATAATTTGCTAAAATACTTAACCATCATTTTTTATTCGGAGGGGTTTATGTCGATAGTTAAAGAAGGTTATCCGTTTATTTTAGGTTTTTTAATAGCAGGTATCATATGTTCTTTTATATTTGCGCCGGTATCGGTACTTTTTTATTTATGTTCTCTGTTATGTTTAATGTTTTTCAGAGATCCCCATTTAACCGTAAACAGAGACGATAATTTTATTTTGTCGCCTTGCAACGGAACTGTTTTGGACGTAATTGAAAATGAAAACGGACAGAGCGAAGTAAGAGTTTTTATGTCCGTAGCCAATGTTCATTTACAAAGAAGCCCCATATCGGGAACCGTAAAATCCGTAGAACATAAGCCCGGCAAATTTTTAAAAGCACATTTGCCCGAAGCTCATGTTGAAAATGAACAGAATTTAATAACTATAGAAAATGAAACCGGTACATATATAGTTAAACAGATTGCTGGTGTTCTTGCAAGAAGATGTGTTTCTTGGGTTAAACCGGGAGATGTTATTGAGCAGGGAAGTAAAATCGGCGTAATAAAATTCAGCTCTCAGGTAGATTTGATTATGCCTGCAGGTTTTAAATTAAGAGTTAAACCCGGAGATAAAGTTACATCCGGTCTTACAATATTTGCCACAATCAAATAAAATTGCCGATGGCAATTTGGAAGATTAGAAGAGTAGAAGATAAGAAGATCAGAGGAAAATAGGAATTTTTATAAATAACAAAATTTGCGAAGCAAATTTTACAATGTAGCTTCCAATCTTCCAATCATCCAATCTTCAAATCTTCTAAAAATTTGTTTCACAAATTTTTAATCGGAGAATAAAAATGCCTTCTTTAAAAAAAGGATTATATGTTTTACCCAGTATGTTTACGGCAGGAAATTTAGCGGCAGGTTTTATTTCAATAATTTTATCCATAGGAGATAAACTTAATGCTGCTGCGTGGTTTATAATATTGGCAATACTTTTTGATATGAGTGACGGAAGAGTAGCACGACTTACTAAGACAATGAGCAAATTCGGTATGGAGTTTGACTCATTGTGTGATTTGGTTTCTTTCGGCGTTGCTCCCGCAGTTTTAATGTATCAGCTTGTTTTAAATTCTATGGGAAATGTAGGTATTGCAATAGCTGTGATTTTTGTAATTGCAAGTGCTACAAGACTTGCCAAATTTAATGTTAAAGCCATGGAACCTGTAGATAAAACAAAGCCTCACAGCGATACTTTTTCCGGGCTTCCTACTCCTGCATCGGCAGGGCTTATTGCATCTTTCGTTTTAAGTTATGAAATTATTGACGGAACCGTATTGAATTTTAAAACTATTCCTTTGCTTATGAAGAAGATGCCGTTTTTCTTCAACGCAATGCCGGTAATAATGTTAATTCTTGCATTTTTGATGGTATCGACAGTTCCTTACGGAGCTTTCAAACATATTAAATGGACAAGACCGAAATCCATACAAGTGTTTTTCTTGGCAATAATTTTTGTAGCGTTGATATGCACATATCCGCAGAATACAATTTTTATAATATTCTTGCTATATATCCTATCAGGTTTTGTTGTACTCCTCGTAAGAGGATATAAGATAAGAAAAGCAATGGTAAAATTTAAAAAAGAAAATAAAGAGGAAAAATAAAAATGGTTAAAAATAAAAAAGATACCGTAGTTTTTTTTGATACAACTTTAAGAGACGGAGAACAGTCTCCCGGCGCCAGTATGACATTTCAGGAAAAGCTGCTTGTTGCACAGCAGCTGGCATCAATGAGTGTGGATATAATAGAGGCAGGTTTCCCTATATCAAGCGAGGGTGATTTTGAATCCGTTAAATCCATAGCACAGCAGGTAAAAGGTCCCGTTATTTGCGGGCTTTCAAGAGCAAATACAAAAGATATCACAACGTGTTGGAACGCAATAAAATATTCCAAAAAGCCCAGAATCCATACGTTTATTGCAACATCGGATTTACATATAGAGAAGAAATTGCAGAAGACAAGAAAACAGGTTTTTGATATGGCGGTTAATGCCGTTAAACTGGCAAAGAGTTTTTGCGATGATGTGGAATTTTCTGCGGAAGATGCCAGCAGAAGCGATGTTGAATATTTATGTTCAATAGTTGAGGCCGTTATAGAGGCTGGTGCAACGACGGTTAATATTCCCGATACTGTAGGATATTCTATTCCGTCGGAATTCGGTAAATTAATTGCAACAATAAAACAGAGAGTAAAAAATATTGATAAAGCCGTTATCAGTGTTCACTGTCATAACGATTTGGGCTTGGGCGTTGCCAATTCTTTGGCAGCCATAGAAAACGGTGCAAGACAGATAGAATGTACCATCAACGGCATAGGGGAAAGAGCAGGTAATGCCGCTCTTGAAGAAATAGTAATGGCTATAAAAACGAAACCTTTGTTTTATCCCGTAAACTACAATATTAAGACAAAAGAAATTTATAAGGCAAGCAGACTTGTTTCCAATTTAACGGGTGTTGTTGTTCAGCCTAACAAAGCTATCGTTGGCGTAAATGCTTTTGCTCATGAGTCGGGTATTCATCAGGACGGTATGCTGAAAGATAAAAGAACTTATGAAATTATGTCTCCGCAGGATGTAGGAGTTCCCGAGAGTATGTTGGTACTCGGCAAACATTCCGGACGTCATGCTTTCTTTAAGAGATTAAAAGATTTAGGTTATAAACTGGAACCTAACGTAATGGAAGATTTATTTGCAAAGTTTAAACTTCTTGCCGATAAGAAAAAATGTGTTTTCGACGACGATATTAATTCTTTGGTTGAACAGTCCGTTTCCGGTGTACAGGAAGTATTTACCGTAGATTATGTTAATGTTACTTCAGGTGTAGGTGTTATTCCGACGGCAACAATAAGGCTTGTTAAAACCGTTAAAAATAAAAAAGAAGTTATACAGGAAGCAGCCTGCGGTTCCGGTCCTGTTGATGCCGCATATAAAGCAATAGATAAAATAACGGGCATAAAAGTTGATTTGGAAGATTACACTTTAAGGGCAGTTTCCGGCGGAGAAGATGCACAGGGCGAAGTGAATGTTAAGGTAAAATACGATGGAGCAACATATATCGGTAAAGGTATGTCAACCGATATAGTTGAAGCAAGTATCAATGCTTATATTCATGCCGTAAACAAAATAGTTATAATGCAATTCGGAGGCAAAAAATAAAATGGGTCAAACTATAACCGAAAAAATATTAGCCGCACACTGTGGTAAAAAAGCTGTAGTACCGGGCGAATTTATCGAACCGAAAGTTGATATTTCTTTATCCAACGATGTAACCGCTCCTTTGGCGATAAAAGAATATTTAAAGACGGGCAAAAAGAAAGTTTTCGATAAAAATAAAATAGCTTTGGTTATGGATCATTTCACTCCCAACAAAGATATAAAATCTGCCGAAAATGTAAAGTTTGTCAGAGAATTTGCCAAGGAACAGAAAATTAAACATTATTATGAGGGCGGCAATGTCGGTATAGAGCACGCTCTTTTGCCCGAAAAGGGTATAGTTGTTCCCGGCGACGTTGTTATCGGTGCGGATTCTCATACATGTACTTACGGTGCTTTGGGTGCTTTCTCGACGGGTGTAGGTTCTACGGATGTCGGTGCTTCTCTTGCAACCGGCAAAGTATGGCTGAAAGTTCCTCAGTCTATAAAGTTTGTTTTAAAAGGCAAACTGAACAAATATGTCAGCGGTAAAGATTTAATTCTTTATATTATAGGTAAAATCGGTGTTGACGGTGCATTGTATCAGACTATGGAATTTACAGGTGAAACGATAAAATATTTAAAAATGTCCGACAGGCTCACTATGGCAAATATGGCTATTGAGGCCGGGGGAAAATCAGGAATATTTCCCGTCGATAAAATAACTCTTGATTATGTTTCCAAAAGAGCTTTAAGAAAGTTTAAAGTTTACGAGAGCGATAAAGATGCAAAATATGCCGATGTTATGGAGATAGACTGCTCAAAAATCTATCCTCAGGTTTCTTTACCTTTCTTGCCGTCTAATGCTAAGGCTGCAAAGAGTTTAAAGAAAACTTATATCGACCAGGTTGTTATCGGTTCTTGCACAAACGGCAGAATTGAAGATTTGCGTGCAGCAGCATCAATATTAAAGGGCAAAAAAGTTAATCCTAATGTCAGAGTTATTATAATTCCTGCAACACCTCAAGTTTATGCGGATGCTTTAAAAGAGGGGTTAATGAAAATATTTATAGAAGCCGGTGCAATAATTTCCGCACCTACCTGCGGACCTTGTCTTGGCGGACATATGGGTATTCTTGCAAGCGGAGAAAAATGCGTTTCCACTACCAACAGAAACTTTGTCGGCAGAATGGGACATACGAAATCCGAACTTTATCTTGCAAGTCCGGCGGTGGCGGCTGCGTCGGCAATAAAAGGTTATATTGTCGATCCTACGGAGTTATAGCGGTCGCATATTATGGGCTGCGACTTTGAGTTTCCGAAACTTATGTACCCCTTACAGCTACGTACACCGCGTTTCGTAAACTCTTCGTCTCGCCTCATACTATGCAACCTTTAAAAAATTGCTTCGCAATTTTTTACCGTCATTGAGAGAGATGTTTTTCTCGAGTGTGGCAATCCAGTATTGTATTCGACGATTTTTTTAATTGTGAAAAAGATGTGAAAATTCCCATTTTTTGTTGACAATTTTCAGAAGATTTTATATCATATCAAAGCAAAAATAAAAAATGCAAAAAAAATATGCGTAAAAAAGGAGAATAAAAATGAAGAAAGTCGTAAGTTTAGTTTTGGCTTTAGCGTTAGCAACAACGCTTGGCAGCAGTTCTTGGGCAGCAACCACAGCTACATCGTACGCAAAACTTAAAGCTTATGCTGTGTTTGGTGCAGTTGATTTGCAGTTCAATGTTTCATTGTTCAACTATGATTCCAGCAAGAGTTTCATTAATGGTTATAGTGGAACACAGGCAACAGAAATTAATTTCGCTGTTGACCAAGATGTAAATGGTAATGCTATTGTTTTAGGTTCTGCAACAGAACAGTATGCAAAGGCAGGACAGATTGCTTTTGTTGAATCGAATTTAGCTGCAGTTGCCGCAGGAACAAAGATTTTTATGTACACAGACAACAAAAATGGTACAAACGGTTATAAAACATTCATACCGAGAACTCAGGTTATGACTTATGGCGGAGCAGATCATACTCACGTATCTTATGGTGCTCTCGTAAAGAAAGATGCACAATCTTCTCAGACTACGGCATATACTGACGGAGATATCCAGGGTGTAAGAGTTAGAGTAATGAAAGCTTCCGTAGCACAGAACGGAGATGACAATACTCAGAAAATAACTGAATATCCTAATTTGTATGCTGATGATACCCTTTTCGGTAACGGAAAGAGAACTTTGATAGATATCAACGATACCATAGATAACGTAGCAAGCAGCGCAAATCTTGAAACAGAATCCTCTAAGAACTGGGCTATCGGAAGATCCGGTGCAGGCGGAGGAGTTTGGATAGGATATGGTGAATATGCCGGTGTTTCAAGCAACTGGTTTGCTAATGAAAAAGCTGTTATTTTCTTTAACGTAGCTTATAACAACCTTGTAGGTGGTTCAAGATACGGAACAGAAATGATTCAGTTTGCAACAGTAACAGAATAAATATTTTTAGGGATAGAGGATATTTTCATATCCTCTATCCTGTAGCTTGTTTACTTTTTAATCAAGTTGTTTGAAGGGACAATTTAATTAAAAAGTATTTTAAGTTGAAGTTTTAAAACATTTTGATTATATGAAAAAAATTTTTATTTTATTAACTTTTATTTTGTTTTTTACGGCTTTTGCGAGAGCTGATGTAGAATTTGATGTAAAACTTTATAAATTTAGCGGAACTTATCCAATTAATGGAACTTCTCATGGAGAGACTGAAGTTGATGAGATTTCTTGGAATTTAGGTTCAAGTGATATAACTTATGGCTTATCCTCTCCACAGTATAAAGTTTCAGATGTTTATGCGGTTATAAAAGCAACATGTACAGCGAATACGGCTGCAAATGTATATGTGTATACTGACAACAGAAATAACATTAGTGTTGGAAGTTATGTCTACAAAGTAACTGCATCAAGAACTGAATATGAAGAAAATGTACAGAGAGCAAAGTACAATGGTTTAGTTAGGGCAGGTTCAGGCGGAGGAGAATACGGATATGCTCCTATGTTATATAAGGTATATACTACCCAGCCTGATTATGCATTGCCAACGACTCTTCCTTCTTATACTGATTTTGTAACAATCAGTGATAATGTTCCCTCTGCAACTTATGGAACAAGGTTGCTTTTGGATGTCAGTGATGATAATTTTTCCACCAAAAAGATATTGTATGCAAAAATAGTTTCTTATTGGGGAATTTGGTGTGGTTTTGACGGAAGTGCTCCGTATCAGGGGAGTTGCTGGATTCCTAAACAGTATGATGCGGTGGTTTTTTTCTGTGCAGCTTTTTCAAATGTAGTAAGCAATGACCATTTTGGAACAAATACTATAAATTTTGTTTATGAAGTTGATAACTAGAGTAATACTATGAAAAAAATATTATTTACACTTTTTTTTATTCTCTTAACTACTTGCTCTTATGCAGTTTCTCTTCACCCTCCCGTAACGAATGTTTTTGGTGGTCCCGGTGCGGAGTATGACGGAATATATACGATAAACAATACGGATGATACGGATATAAGAGTTTTTATCAAAGTATCGTTGGGAAATTGTTTCTCAGAAAATAAAGATCTTGATGCTGAAAAAATTTTGGTTTTTGATAAAAAAGAATATGATGTTCGTGCAGGTGAAAAAATAGAGATACCGTATAAAGTTTTTATAGGTGAAAATTTCAAAGGTTCTGTTGCTATCAGAGTAGAGTTTAAGACCGAAAGAACATCAGGACAGATGATAAGTATGTTGATGTCGGTTCCTTTGTATATTACGGTACTTGGCACGGAAAATGTTGATTTTGATATTGAATCTATAGATCTTCAAACTTTAAATAAAACTATTCAGTATAAAATGGTTGTAAAAAATAAAGGTAATGTTCACATCAGACATTCGGGAAGTATAGATTTATATTATAAAAATAAGAAGAATTTAGTAAAAACAATAGAGATACCTGAAACGGTACCTACTTATTGTGAAAGTAGCAGAGAATTTATAGAAAATTTGATTCCTGTTGACGGTTTGTTAAAAGGCAAATATATTGCCGTATTTAAAATAAATGCGTTGGAAAAAGAAGTACAGAAAGAAATTAAGTTTAAAGTAGATAAAGACGGTAACTTTGTATCAGAGCAGAAAAAATAGAGTATGAATAAAAAGATTTTGTTATTATCATTTTTATGTTTAGTATTCTTATCAGCAATGGTTAATTGTGCCTTTGCAGATACTACTTTTGCTACGTTGAAAGCTTATGTTTATTTCCCTAAAGTAACAATTTCACATACTCCTATCAAAACTATTTCTGCTGAGACCAGATTATTAAAGCCTAAAATTTCCGTAGAGTTTGGTAGAGAAGGGTACTCTTCTGCTACGGCAAATGTTTTGTATTATACCGATAAAGATTCCACAGTGCGTACCGCATTAGATGATGAATTAACCATATATAACAACAATGAATTTTATATTGCTTTGCCGGAATTGGCGGAAAGCGTCTCTTCCGTACATTATAAAATAAGAATTATTGCGGTGAACGATTCCGGAGTTACAACAGAGGCTTATTATCCGGACAGCAATGTTTCTGCGGATGAATATATAGAAGCTCTTGTTGCATCTTCAGCCACGGCAGAAGTTAATGCTTCCGATGGTGGAACTGTAGAGTATAGTGACGGTAATCAGGAATATTCGGGAACGACGGTTACTTTTGATCCGGGTTCAGTATCGGGCAGCGGAAGTGTAATAATAGAAGAAATTTCTTTGGATGATTTGTTTGCGGCATTTTTCCCTGTTTCGGGTTATGCACGCTCTGCAGCACTTAAGGCTGTTAAAACGGTTGCAACGTCCGATATCGATAAAAATAAAATGCTTACGGCATATAAAGTTTATACAACCGGAGGTATTAATATAAATACTCAAGGTTATGCCACTTTCTCTTACGGTTCTTCCGGAAGTACGGCAACCAAGTTTGATGTTCTTTACAGTGCGGATGGAAGCACTTGGGAGTATGTAAAAGTAACAAGTGTAGATACGGAAAATAAAACCGTATCCTGTGATATATCAAATTTTGGATATTACTTGATAATGGTAAGCAGTAATTTGAACGACAGCGATTACAGACCTGCAAAGAGAGTAAGAATTAAATCCAGAATTTCTAACGGAACTTATGAGGGCTTCAGATTCGGTAATTTGGTTGAGGGCGATACAGTTAAAATATACAACTTGAACGGTAAGAAGATTGCGGAATTGACTGCCGGCGATACGAACGGTTTCGTATGGAAAGGTAGAAAAGATACGAACAACAGTGGAGACTGGGCAGAGAGCGGAACGTACGTTTATCAGATTAAGGTAAAAGAAAAAGGTAAGATTATCAGCGGTACAATAGCATTTGTTTGGTAAAGTTTTTCTTAAGGTTAAAGACAGAATTCTTCGGACAGAAGCTCGTTTAGACGACAAATAAAAAGGGTTGTCATTTCGAACCGAACGAAGTGAGTGTGAGAAATCTGTAGTTAAAAAGTAAATTATGAAAAAAATATTAGTATTAACATCACTCTTAATAATGTTTGCAGCAGTACAGAGCGTTCAAGCAGCTTTTGTCGATACCTACTGGGGAGTACGTGCATTAGGTATGGGCGGAGCATATACTGCAGTCGGTAATGATGCAAATGCCCCTTTGTATAATATTTCAGGTATAGCATTTGCAAATCAGCAGGAAGTTACCCTTATGGGTTCAAGGCTTTTTGCAGGAGTAGACGGAGTAGAAATTTCAGCAAACTATTTCGGATATATTTATCCTATATCTCCGGAATGGGGTGCGATATCTTTTGCGTGGTCATCAACTGCTGTGCCGGGCTTAAGAAGAGAAGATACTTTTAACGTCGGTTATGCAAGAACATTGAATGATATTTTAAGAATAGACAGTGATTTTGTAGAGTTAAGTGCCGGTGTCAATGCAAAATATTTAATGCAGGAAACTAAGTTTGACGAAGAAGATAAAGATTTGGAAAGTTCCAAGGGTGCAATGACTGCGGATATCGGTTTTATGGCACTTTTTTCCAACGGTATAGGTATAGGTTACAGTAGTAAATATCTTGTTCCTGCAGATATCGGATATTTGGAAAAAGATGAAGTTAAAAACGTAAATGTTTTAGGTTTAAGTTATTATAACGATATGCTGCCTTACGTAAAGATTCCTTACTTTACCATTGCGGCAGATATACTCTTCAGAGATAATGAGACTACTCTTAAATTAGGTGCAGAATCTTATCTTCTTAACAGAAAATTGGCGATAAGATTAGGCGGCAGGGAAGAAGCTTTTGATTTCGGTTTCGGATACAGCTTTGAATTTTCCAATAACACCGTATTGACAGCCGATTATGCTTTTGAAATGCCGTTGAAGATTAAAGAGTCGTATGGCTCCCACTTTATTAGTTTATCTTTTAAGTTTTAAATCTTGACTTTTTGGGAAATTTGAATTATAATATATACAAGAACCTAATTAAGGGATTAAGAGATGAGTATAGTGCTTAATCCAAAAAGGAATACACCGCATCGTATTATTCCACCTTATTTAGGTTCTTTTCTTTGGTTAAAACTCGATACAATCCAATTTAAATTTTTTCCATAATATGTTGTTTCTATAATAACGATTTTTCCATTATACCAAATATTTCGTCTGGAAGAACTTTTTTTGTTTTTATATAAATTCCCTTTAATTATTATGTCAGATAAATCGGATAAAAATATAGAAATATCAATTTTTTGTTCAGTTCTTCTTTTTATAATATGGCACAATCCACTTTCCTCATTTCCCCAAGCTAATGTAATGTATCCTATATCTTTTCTGTAAAAAGCATTTTTTATATATCCTTGTTTTTCTTTATAAATTTTATCTATTGCATCTTGTCCTGAATATCCTATAAATTCTTTTCCTAAAAAATTTTTTAAAGGAATAATTTTTTTTATTGATTTAGTATTGTTTTTTTTGATATTAAGTTTGTATACTTCCTCTAACATTCCTTTTATCCCATAGAAAATCTTCTTAAACTTATTTTTTTCAAATAAAAGTATTTTTATCCAACCGAAAATTGTTCCTCCCAAAAAGTATCTTACCGTCGTGTAGGGAGCAACGAAAAAATATCTTTTTAACATTGTGGTCGAATTTCTTGCAAGATAATATCTCCTTATCGGTGAATGGTTTGTTATTATAAACCAAAGTTTCTTTTTTGAGTTGCCGAGCTTGTGCAGGAATAAAATATTCTGTGCAATTTTTGTTTTGTATCCTGCCTTTTTTAAACGATAACAATAATCGTTATCAACTTGATCTATAAAAAGTTTCTCGTCGAAAAATCCTATTTTCTTAAAACTTTCAGTCTTTATTAAACTTCCTGAAGTAAGATTTAATATAACTTCTTTCCATAAAACATTACTTTCCTTTCTAATTTTCAAATCTTTTGTCATTTTGTCGTTTATTGTACATTGCCGTTCTTTGTCGTTGTCTTTTATTGTACATTGTACATTGTACATTATACATTGTCGTTCTTTGTATTTCGGTGCAATCAGCATAACATCGTCTTTATCCGGCATATTTTTATAAGAAGCAAGCAAAGTTTCGTAAGTGTGGGGAAAAAATTCACTGTCTTGGTCAAGAGTCAACAACCATTTATATTCGTTTTCTATTGCATATTTCGCACCTTGATTTAATGCTGTAGCAATACCGAGATTTTTATTGTTATAAATTATTTTCAATTTTTGAGACAGCTCTTCTAAGATTTTTCTTGATTCTTCTTCCGTTGATGCGTTGTCGACAATTATTAACTCATCAACTTGTTCTTTGATTGAATTATATAATTTAATTATTGAATTATCAGGATTATAAGAAACTATTACAGCCAAAATATTTTTATTCATAGATATAATATATAAATAATTGAAAATATTTTCAATAAAATCTTAGCTTTTTTATCAAAAATAATGTATAATATCAAAATTAGAATTCAATTCTATTCATGTAAAAAACAAAAAATTTGCAAAACAATTTTTTACCGAAAACTTTTCAGCTCTTCAGCTTCTCAGCTTTTCAGCTAAAATTTGCAAAGCAAATTTTCAAAGGAGAAAATAAAATGTTACCTAAAGGTTTTTATTGCGGTGGAATTCACAGCGGTATAGCAAAAAATAAAAACAAAAATGATTTTGCATTGTTTTTTTCGGATAGTCCCTGCACGGTGGCAGGTATGTTTACCGGAAGTTTGGTAAAATCTGCACCGGTTTTGATTGATATAGACAGAATAAAAAAGTACAGGCTTTTTCAGGCAATAGTTGCCAATTCCGGTTGTGCCAATGCCTGCACGGGAAAGCAAGGTAAAAGAGATGCTCTTATAGTCTGTAAAGAAGTTGCCAAACATCTTAAAATTTCTGATACGGATATTCTTGCAGCATCTACGGGAGTTATCGGGGATTTTCTTCCGGTAGATAAAATGGTTAAAGCTGTTCCTAAACTTGTTGATACGATAAAAAAGAAAGACGAACTTGCTGCAGTAACATCGATAATGACTACGGATACTTATCCGAAATATATTTCAAAGAAAATTAAAGTATCAACGGGTGAAATAAAAATATGGGCATGTACAAAAGGTGCGGGAATGATTCATCCCAATCTTCAGGGCTTGCATGCAACAATGTTGTCGTTTATTTTAACCGATGCACAATTATATCAAAAGCAACTGCAAAGAGTTTTGGAAGTGGCAGTGAGACAGTCTTATAACTGTATATCCGTTGATGGAGATACTTCCACAAACGATACGGTTTTGCTTATGGCAAACGGTCAAAGTGATACCGGAAAACTTGATGCAAAAGATTTGGAAATATTTCAGGAAGCATTAAATGAAGTTACTTTAAAACTTGCAAAAATGATGGCGAGTGACGGCGAAGGTGCAACGAGAATGATTGAGATTTTCGTTAAGAATGCAAAAAAAAGAGAAGATGCAGAAAAAATCGCATCGACAATTGCAACTTCTCCTCTTGTCAAGACGGCATTTTTCGGTTCTGATGCAAATTGGGGTAGGATTCTTGCAGCTCTCGGGCGTGCAGGAGTAAAAGTTAATCCCGACAGAGTTGATATTTATATAGGTGATATTATGACGGCAAAAGACGGCATGGCTGTCAAATTTGATGAAAAAAAGGCAAAGAAAATTTTACAACAAAAAGAATGTCAGATTACGATAGATATTAAAGCAGGAAAACAATTTGCAAAATATTATACTTGTGATTTTTCATATGATTATGTTAAAATCAACGGCTCATACCGTAGTTGAAAAAGGAGAAAATAAATGAGAAAAATAAAAATAGAAAAAGACTACTTACCGCATGCGGAGGGTTCCTGCATATTTTCGTTGGGAGAAACAAAAGTTTTGTGTGTAGCTACCGTAGAAGAAAAAGTTCCTCCTTTCATTGAAGCGGAAAAAAAAGAGCAAGGCTGGGTAACGGCTGAATATTCCATGATGCCCAGATCCTGCAATGAAAGAATATCCAGAAAAAAATTGCAGAACGGAAGAGCGCAGGAAATTTCTCGTCTCATAGGCAGAGCATTAAGAGCCTGTGTTGATTTAGAAAAATTAGGTAAAAGAACCATTACCATAGATTGTGATGTTATAAGAGCCGACGGAGGAACAAGAACCGCATCAATCAACGGTGGTTTTATTGCACTTGCTTTGGCACTGAAGAAACTTCACGAACAGAAATTAATTAAAACTTTCCCTTTAAAAGGTTATCTTGCCGCAATAAGCGTAGGTTTTGTCGGCGATGAAATGGTGCTGGATTTATCGGCAAAAGAAGATAATGTTGCCGATATTGATATGAATGTTGTTATGCTTGATAACGGCGAACTTGTCGAAGTGCAAGGTACGGCAGAAGGGCATACTTTTTCCAGAAAAGACCTTGATAAAATGCTTGATTCTGCTAAAAAAGGAATTGTCCAAGTAATAAAAGAACAGAAGAAAGCTTTAGGCGGCTTATCCCGTACATAAAAAATTTTATGTAGTTTTTTTAGATAATATAAAGTTTGAAAAGGTAATAAATGCTGCCGCTTTTAATTCTTTTTTTAGTTTTGTTTTCTTTTTTGCCCATCATATTTCCAAGATATACAAAAATATTTTTTATGTTTGCCGTATTTATTGTTATGGCAGGCTATTTGTTTTTGGAAACAAATTTTTTTCATAAAGAGAATTTTTTACCTACGGAACAAATTTATTTGTGTCCTATACATGAAATGTATTACAGCTTGGATACCTCGCAAGGAATAAAATCATTTTCTTCCTGCTATAACTATTACAATATGTTGGTTGATTCCTTAAAAGAAAAAAGATTTTGTTTGGATTATGGTGTATTCTTGACGGAAAATGTTGATGATATTATTAAAAATTTTTTTCAAGACACAAGCTTATATAATAACAAAATATATTTATATTTTGGTATAACTCCGGTATTGCTGTTTTATCTTCCTTTTAATTTGATTACGGGATTATATTTATCCGATAAATTGTTAGTTTTTGTTTTAGGATGTTTTTCATTTTTGTTGTCGTTATTTTTGACTTTTAAATTGAGCCGAACAGCCGAACAGCCTTTTATGTGTGTTTTTTATAGGCTTTTGCAACTGGCTCCCGTTTTTGTTGATAAGAAGTTCCATATATGAATCTGCAATAATAACTGCCAATGTTTTATTGTTGACATCTTTTTTAATATTTTTCATCTATATAAAGAACTGCCAAAAATCAGTTTTTTTTGTTTTTATGCTTGGGCTTCTGCTCAGTCTTTCAGTAGGTGCTCGTCCGTATTATGTATTATTTATCCCGCTGTTTCTTATGGCGGTTTGTTTTACAAGTTATATTCAAACAAAAAGACTGAAGTTTGTAATAAAACATGCCTTTATTTTTATAATACCGTGTATAGTAATAGGTGTTTTTTTATCATTATATAATTATTTAAGGTTTGATTCCGTTTTTGATTTTGGCTTAAAGCATCAATTGAACGGCTGTATGATAGGTACATATGTCCCTAATCTGAGAGACTGTATTACGGGTTTGGTAAATAATTTATTCACATTGCCTCAGATGAGCGGATATACCGTTTTTTCTTTGGTAAAAGCAGCCGGGCACTCCGTTGGTAATGAATGGATTGCCGGAATTTTATGGACAAGTCCTGTAATAATATTTTTGCTTTCGGTTCCGTATTTTATAAAAAAATCTTATAAAGAAAATAAAAATTCCGTTATCCTTATAACGGTAATGTTTTGTGCGGCATTAATAAGTTTGATTGTAACAAGTTTTGTGGGAATGGTAAACAGATTTTTCTTTGAGTATCTTTCAATAATGATGATTATTTCCGTCGCAGTTTATAATTTTATATTTAACGGAATAAAAAATAAAAAAGAAAAAACTTTGATTAATATTTTATTTATTTTAATGTTTTTCTATTCTGTTTTTATAAACATTTCTTTGTTGTTCAGCCTTCCCAATGCAGGATATTTTGTTACATCTGAAAAGTCTATGGTTGATTATATAAATATAATCAATTTCTTGTTTTAATATTTTTTAGATATTTTTCTTCTTTCTTGTCGTTTTAAAATAAATATTGTATAATAGGGCTTTGTTAAAATTGCGTTATTTTAAGGAGTAAGTTTTTCGTGGCGGTATTTAATCTTTCTCTTAACGACAATATTGTAACATATGCTGCAGATTATATTCTTGGGTTGCGTCGTGACGGCATTTCTTTTGAAGAAATTGCGGTTGTTATGCCGTCTAAAAGACCTAGTCTTTTCATAAAAAGAGAACTTTCCCAAAAAATAAAAAAATCTTTTATTCCGCCGAAATTTTTGACATTTGATGAACTGATAAACGAGATAGATAAACAAAATAATATTTCAAAAATTTCAAATATCGACAGTGCTTATACCATATACGAAATAGTAAAAACAGGTATCGGCAAAAATGCGTTTTCTCAATTCAACTTTTCGGAATTTTTTCAGTGGAGTTATGAAATACTGAATTTTATCAATTCTCTCGACGTGGAAAAAGTAGATAATTCCAAACTGTTAAATTTAAAAGCAAATGCCGATATAGGTTATGACCTGCCGGAAAATATAAACGAACTTTTAAAATATTTGCATGAGATAAGAATTTTGTTTCACAAAAAACTTGACGAAACAAAAAAGTCCACAAGAGGCTACAGCTACTATAATGCCGACAAGAGCGTATTAAAATATTTTGATAAATATAAAAAAGTAATTTTGTTTAATCCGTATTATTTAAACAAATCCGAAACGGATTTATTTAAACAAATTTTCGACGACGGTAAACTGGAAGTTATATTAAAAGGTAATTCCGAAAACTGGACTGCAATTAAAAAGTTTTACGGAGATTTTAATATTACGAATGTTGCTAAAGTAAAAGATGTCTTTAACGAC
Source organism: uncultured Endomicrobiia bacterium (assembly GCA_905234925.1). Lineage (GTDB taxonomy): Bacteria > Elusimicrobiota > Endomicrobiia > Endomicrobiales > Endomicrobiaceae > Ruminimicrobiellum. Next base: position 27,515 of record CAJOJJ010000001.1, on the reverse strand, counting down.
AATACGGATATTTATGCGGCTTACGACGGACAGTCGCAGGCGTGTTTGGTAAAAGATTTAATACTTAAACTTTCCGAACAGGAAAGAAAAAATACCGTTGTAATTGTGCCGGACAATTCCATTCTTCAATCCGTTATGAGCGAACTTTACGGCATATGCAAAGATATCAATATAGCGGTCGGTTATCCTGCCAAAAAGACGACGGTTTTTTCTTTAATCAATTCTTTAATTCAGGCTCAAAAAAATAAAAGCGGCAATAAATATTATGTTAAGGATATTATCTCGATAATATCCAATCCGCTTGTTAAAAATATCAGATTTGTAGGAAATCCCGAAGTTACAAGAATTATTGTACACGAAATAGTAAAAAATTTTGACAGGTTTAACGATGATGCCCTGTTTAAAAGATATATGTTTATCACACCTGAAGAAATAATAAATAACGAAACTTTGTGCGGAATTATTTCAAAAAAAGTTTCGGCTTATTGGAAGCCGGTCTCTCCGGACAGAGTAAAAGAGATAATGGCCGATATTTTTCGGTTGTTTATAATAAATTTCGGCAGCTTTGTTACAATGAAAGAGTTCGGTAATTATATTAAAAATATTGCCGATACCGTATCGGAAAAAAGTTTGATAAATACATATCCGTTTAACGTAGGAGCTTTAAATATCATTTATGATATTGCGGGGCAGTTTATCAACTGTATTTGTGCCGACGAGATATTTGCTTCCAAAGAAATATTGACGATACTTGAAGATGTTCTGCTTAAGGGCAGCATCAGCCTTATAGGAAGTCCTTTGAAAGGACTTCAGGTTTTAGGGCTGATGGAAGCAAGAGGATTAAGTTTCGACAATGTTTTTATTTTGTCCATGACCGATTCCGTCCTGCCGTCGCTTTCGGATGTCAGCCCGCTTATACCGAAAGATATTTCCGTTTCTTTGGGAATAGGTTATTCCGGCAGAGAAGTTGATATTCAAAAATATCATTTTATGTCTTTAATTTCTTCCGCAAAGAAAGTATCGTTGATATATCCCAAGGATAATGATTCCGTAAGAAGCAGGTTTGTGGAAGAGATTATTTGGAATAAGCAATTTAAAGAAAAATCTCTTTCTGCAATGGATGTGAAAAATATTTTTATTGCAGGTTCTTCCGAAAAACGAACAAAAAACGAATATGCAAAAACCGACGAGATAAAGAAATATCTTTCGGAATTTCATTATTCCGCAACAAATATAGATACGTATCTCAGATGCAAATTGAAGTTCTATTATAAGTTCGTTTTAAGGCTTATAGAACAGACCGACTATGATGACGAGTACGAAAATATCGATATAGGGAACTGTATCCATGAATTTTTTAAAGAGACTCTTTCCGAAGGGTTGACAAAAGAAAAACTGAATGATACAATTTTTAAGGAGATGTTTTATAAAAAACTTGATGAATATCTGGAAAAATATTTCAGTAATAATAATACGGGGAAAAACTATCTCCTAAAAAAACTTATAAGGCATAAAATAGAAAATTTTTATGTTAATGAACTTAAAAGACCTTTTACGAAAATTATCGGTTCAGAACTCGTTTTAAATTCCACGATAAACATAAACGATAAGGATTATAACTTGGAAGCGAGGATAGACAGAATAGACGAAAGAGAGGACGGAACTGTTGAAATAATAGATTATAAAACTGGAACGGTTAATGCTCCTTTGAGCAGCAGAAAATATATTGAAAACAAGACCGGATGGACCAGAGAAATTATTGCCGGAAACATAAAATCTTTTCAGCTGATATTGTATAAGTATTTATATGAGCAAAAATTCGGCAGACAGGCAGATAATTGTTATCTTTATTCTTTAAGAACGGGCAGTTTGAAAGGATTGTTCGGACCGAAACAAGATAAACGGAAAGTTTATGAGGAAGCAATAGAACAAATGAAATATATAATTGCGGAAATTAACGGCGACGAACCGTTTAAAGCGGAAAGTTATGATGATGTTGATTGTAATCGTTGCCCGTACTATTATCTCTGCAGATAAAGTAAGGTAATGTACAATTTATAATGTACAATGTATAATAAACGGCGGAATGCCGGAAGATTAGAAGATTGGAGGAGTAAAAATGAAAAAATTGTTTGTATTGACTGTTTTATTTTTTATGTCGGCAGTAAATCTTTTTGCTGATGCAGAAAGATTGTTTGTTATTGAAAGGAGTAAGAATGCCAATATTGTTTGTTATGATGCAAATGTTATTAACGGAGCAATAAATAAGGAAAAACCTATTGATGCGTATTGGAAACTATACGCAAAGAAAAACGGAGAAAGAGAAGAGTTGAGTGCTTTTGATAAAAAAGCATATGGTTATAAAGCTGCATATAACGAACAAAACAAAAATTTTGATTTTGTTTTAAAAGCAGTTAAAGAAAAGCCTATGACGGTAAATATGTATGAAAATAAGGCAAAAGCCGTTATTAAAATAAATAATGTTGATTGTTTCCTGGAAAAAGTTTATATAGAGTCAAAAGATGGTGCATTTGGTATTCCAAAGGTAAGTTATTATGAACTTTTCGGAAAAGAAGTTGCCACAGGTAAAGATCAGAAGCAGCATATTGATGTTAAATGACAAGTTCCGCATGTCATTCATAAATGTTTTTATAGTGGAGTTTGTACCTTGTTATCAGAGTAAAATTTCTTGCAAAATTCTTTTCAGTTATGTATAATATAAGAACACAAAAATTTAGAAAAAATAATTTTTTAATTGGAGTGTAGAAAATGGCTACAAAAAAAGCAGTAAAAAAAGCAGTAAGTACGGAAAAAAAAGTTGTAAAGAAGAAAGCAGTTGCAGCAAAGACCGTAAAAAAAGCAGCTTGCTCTAAAAAGAGTTGTGTAAAACAACAGATTGTCGACAAAAAAGCTGAAGAATTTGTTAATAACAATTCTTATGTTTTGGTAGATTATCCTGTTGAAAATGAAACGGTTTACGGCGACAGCTATGTTTTAAGAATAGGTGCATCTTTTGACGGCTATGTAGAAGTTTCTTTTAACGACAGCGAATGGCAACCTTGCAGATTCGCTTCAGGATATTGGTGGTATGACTGGACTTATTTCAAACCCGGCGACATCAAAATAGTTGCAAGACTTGTAGGCAATGACGGAAAGATATTAAAAATTTCCGACATTAGGAAATGCAAAGTTTCCTAATTTAATGTTTTACAGAAAATCGATATATAATTTTTTCGGCGGGATAACCGCATATGGCGGTGTCTCGCCGAAAAATTTTTAATAATGACTTACTAAACAAACTTCTTCGGGAAAAATCAATGTACTTAAAGAAATTGGAATTATACGGTTTTAAATCTTTCGCAGATAAAACCGTTTTAACTTTTGATAAGGGAGTTTCTGCGATTATCGGGCCGAACGGCTGCGGAAAATCCAATATATCCGATGCAATACGCTGGTGTCTCGGCGAAAAGAGAACCAAGTCTATGAGAACCAAGGCTATGCAGGATGTTATATTCGGCGGAACTAAAGCCAGAAAGGAAGCAGGTATGGCTGAGGTAACGCTGACATTTGATAATTCTCAAAATATGATTCCTATTGATTATTCCGAAGTGGCAATAACAAGAAAACTTTTCAGAAGCGGAGAAAGCGAATATTTTATCAACAAAACTCAGTGCAGGCTTAAAGATGTGATAGATTTGTTCCTTGATACCGGTATCGGTACGGGCGGTTATTCCATTATAGAACAGAACAAGGTTGAAGAACTTGTTATGGCTAACCCGGAAACCAGAAGAGAGTTTTTTGAGGAAGCAGCCGGCGTCGCAAAGTATAAAGTAAGAAAAGAAGATGCTTTAAGAAGGCTTGATAGTGTCGGTTCGGAAATGTCGAGACTTGAGGATTCTTTAAAAATTTTTGAAGATCAGAAAAAGCAGCTTGACCAGCAGGCAAGAAAAGCCAAGCAATGTAAAAAATATAAAGAAGATTTGGCAAAATATGAAATTGCCGAGGTCGTAAATAATTTGGCACGCGGTTATGAAGAGCTGGAAAAAATAAAAACGAATATTGAACCTAAAATAAAAGAATTTGAGACGGCAAATGTTTCTCTGCACCAAATGGAGGCAGAACTTCAGGATTTAAGGCTTGCTCAAACGGAAAACAATGAAAAATATATTTCATTGAATAACGATTTTCAGGAATTGAAGACGGAAAGTGCCGTTGCCGATGCAAATATAGGCAACCTAAATCAAAAAGATGCCGATTTGATTAAAGAACAGGACGGATTGAAAATCGATATAGAAGAAGCTAAGGCAAAAATAGCACAATATGAAAATGATAAATCTAAAATGAGCAATGACGGCAGTGATGATATAGAAGCCGAAGTTGCAAGATTGAAAGCCGATTTGGATGAAAAAGAAGCAAGATATAATGCCGTAAAACAGCAGATTGAAGATTTGGAAATTAAAGAAGATGAAATCAGAACAAAACTTTCCGATATAGATCAAAATAAAAATTCATTAATAAATTCAAAAACATCCGTTATCGAAGAGCGAGCTGTTGCTCAGGCAACGGTTGAGTCTACACAGAGAAATATCGACAGACTTAATAACGATACTGCCCCGGCCAACCAAGAGATAGAAGGCTTTAACGTTCAGCTTGAAGCGGCAGAGAATTCCCTTAAAGAGATAGAAGCTAAATTTGAAACGAGCAGACAGGTAGTATTAAATATAGATACGGAAATTGAAAGCTTGAAAGATAAAGATCTTGAATATAACAGAAAAATTTCAGGGCTTGAGGCAAAAATTGATACGCTTAAAGAAATGGATGCCGAAAATCCCGTAGCAAATGCGGTAAAAGCCGTTAAGGCTTTAGGCGGTGTAAAATATACCGTTGCGGAAATTATTTCTCCCGATTTGGACAAAATAGATATTGTCGCAAGTGCGTTAGGGGAGAAACTTGATTATCTTATTTGTGATAATATGCAGCAAGCCGAAGAAGCTATAAAATATTTAAATGAAAATAATATGTGTCGTTTGACATTTTTAATATCGGACAATATTTCAAACGATATTCAAATACATCAAAGTACGGACGGTGCCGTAGAACTGTTCAAAATGTTAAACTGTCTTGGCGAATATGAGAAAATAGGTAAATTCGTTTCCGACGGAATATTTGTAAACAACAATAATATTTATTCAAATGCAGTTGTTACCGGCGGTGCGAGAAGTGTTTCCGATAAGCCCGTTCTTGTAGAAGACCAGATAAAAAAAATGCAGCAGGAAATAGATTCTCTGAAAGCAGAGCTTGAAAATTTAAATAAGGAAATAGACGGAAAAGAAGATTCAAAGCTTAACATAAGTTTGGATAACAGAAATCTCGAAAAATCCAAGTTTGAAGCACAGGCTCAAATAGAACTTATCCGTGATAAAATTACCGAAAGAAAAGCCGATATTTCCGATACGGCTTTGGAAATAGAAAAATATCAGAAAGAAAAAGAAGAAAATCAACGTATACTCGACGATGTAAATAATAAAATTGCGGATATTGATATGCAGCTTTCCAACATTGAAACGGAAACAGTGGCTTTAAACGAGGATCTTGCAAAGACGGAACAGGAAATAGAAGCTTATAAACCTCAGGAAGACGAGGCAAGCAGTGCATATATTGACAGTTCCAATAAATATGCCTCAAGAAATACGGATTTAACGAACAGACAACAGGGCGAAAAGTATTTGATAGAAAGCATAAACAATTTAAATTCCGAAATAGAAAAGAAAACAAACAGAATTGCCGAGATAGAAACGGAGTTGCAGAATATTCAGGCTAAGAAAGAAAGTGAGACGGCAAATATTCAAAAAAACAGTGAAATGATGGTACAAAAAGAAACCGAGCTTCAGCTGGCTGTTGCCGACAGAGATAGAATTCAAACGGATATAGATACAAAAGAAACGGCTCTTGCCGAAACGAGGATTAAAGTTAATCAGCTGAATGAAGAAGTAAATAATCTGCAGAAAGATCAGTCGAGTTTCAATACTCAAAAAGAGATATTGGAAAAACAGATTGTAGAAACTTACGGGAAAACTTATGAAGAAATAAAAGATGAATATATAGGCGTAGAAGTTGACAAAGAAGAGATTGCAAGATTGAAAAAGAAAATAGAAAGTTTCGGTGCTATTAACTGGAGTGCCGAGGAAGAATATGAAACTTTGACACAGAGATATGATTTTATTCAAGCTCAGAAAAAAGATTTGGAAAAAGCAAAAAATGATTTGGAAGAAACGATTAAAAAAATAAATGATACAACTGTCGAGAACTTTAAAAAAACTTTTGATGAAGTAAGGGAACATTTCAAACTTTTGTATAAAAAAGTTTTCGGCGGAGGAGAAGCCGATCTTATTTTGACCGACGAAAATAATTTACTTGAATCCGGTGTGGATATTAAGGCTCAGCCTCCCGGAAAAACGGTTAAAAATATTATGCAGTGTTCCGGCGGAGAAAAAGCTTTTACGGCAGTGGCTCTTCTGTTTTCGTTCTTTATGGTTAAACCGTCGCCGTTCTGTATTTTGGATGAAGTTGATGCTCCTTTCGACGACGCAAACGTCGGAAGATACAATAATATAATAAGGGAATTTGCGCAAAATACACAATTTATGGTCGTTACACATAACAAGAGAACGATGGAAATGGCTGATACTTTATACGGTGTAACGATGGAACAGCAGGGCATATCAAAGATTATAGCCGTCAGAATGAATAAAGACAGCGAGAAAGTAATAGATGAAATTTTATCTGCAAAAAAGGATAATTAGCGCTTAATGTTTAAAACGATAATATCTGCTTATTATTGCAGCAATTATAACAGAGATAATGTTGTTAATGTTGTTAATGAGGCCGTGCAGTCTTTAGGTAATATAAGTGAAATAATAAAACCTAATAAGAAAATTTTAATAAAGCCGAATTTGTTAAGTGCTTATTCTCCGGAACAGGCAATTACCACGCATCCGGAAATAGTCAGAGCGGTTGTAAGGATTGTAAAGCATGCAGGTTCCATTCCTGTTGTAGGCGACAGTCCGGGAAATTTATTGAACGGTATCGATCATATTTGGGAAAAAACCGGAATGCTTGCAATGGCAAAGGAAGAAAATGTTGAACTTGTAAATTTTGAAAAATGCGGTTCGATAGAAGTTTCCGTACAGCACCCGACGATAAAACAGGTTTGTATAACCAAAGCTCTTATAGACTGCGATGCGGTAATAAATATTCCAAAACTTAAAACGCATACGCTGATGGGATTTTCCTGCGGAATAAAAAATTTTTACGGAATTGTTCCGGGTACAGGAAAAATGGAATATCACAAACTGGCACCGACGCCCTACGATTTTTCTTATCTCTTAAGCGAAATATACAGAATGGTTAAAGAAAAACTTCTGTTTACCGTAGTTGACGGAATTGAAGGTTTGGAGGGGAACGGTCCGAGCCTCAGCGGTAAAAAGAGAAGTTTTAATATAGTCGCAGCATCAAAAGATACTGTCGCACTGGATGTGTTTTTCTTAAGTAATTTCGGTTTCAAATTAAAAAATAATATTTTACTTAAACCGTTGCAGGAAAAAAATCTCGGTAATACAAATTTAAGAAATGTTACATGTATCGGCGATAATATAGATAAGTTTAATTTTAAAAAAGTCGAATTGCCCGTTACAAAAAGATTGATAAATTTTCTGCCGAGAAGAATTTTTCGGTTCGCAGCGAAATATTTGGGTAAGCTGGTTTGGGTTGCTCCCGTAATAAATGAAGAAAAATGTATTAATTGTCTGCAATGTATCAAACATTGTCCCGCAAAAACCATATATTTTGTTAAGGATGAGACAAAACATCCGGTTATAAAACGGGATAAATGTATATCGTGTTTTTGCTGTCATGAATTATGTCTTCAAAAGGCTATAGATATTAAAAGAAGTTTTATTGCAAAGTTTTTTCTTAAAAATGAAAAAGAATAAGAAATTACAACATCTTACTGAATATTATGCTTTGAAAGTTACGATGGCTTTCTTGTATTTATTCTCGATGGAAACGGCAAAGAAATTCGGTTTTTTTCTGGCGGATTTGGCATTTAAATTTGTTCCGATAAGAAAAAAACATATTATAAGTTCTTTGACAAAAGCATTTCCGAATAAAACGAAAGAAGAGATAAATAAAACAGCAAAAGATATTTATAAGCAGTTTATCTGTACTGCGGTTGAAATAATTTTTGTAAGCAAAATGTCCGATAGTCAGCTGAAAAATTTTGTGAATTTTGAAAATATTTATCTCGTCGAAAATGCGTTAAAAGCTGGCAAAGGAGCGATAATGCTTTCCGCACATTTCGGTAATTGGGAAATGCTTGCAATATCTTTCGCTAAAAGATATCCGCTGTCGGTTATCGTTGCCAAACAGGAGAATCCGTATTTTGACGAGATGATAAACGGCATCAGATCCAACAGAGGATATAAAACGATATATAAGGATGTGGCTCCGATAGGCGTAATGAAAGCGCTTAAAAGAAATGAATTTGTTGCAATTTTGGCAGACCAGCATGCGGGCGATCAAGGCGTGTATACTCCGTTTTTCTTCGGAGATGTTTCTACTCCCAAAGGTCCTGCGGTTTTCGCCTTAAGAGCCAAAAGTCCTATCATTGTAGGTTTCTGTGTAAGACAGCCCGACGGAAGGTATGTCGCAACTTTTGAAGAGATTCCCGTTACCTATACCGGAAATGAAGAAGAAGATATTAAGGTTATAATGACTAAATATAATGAGATTTTAAGGAAATACGTAGAAAAATATCCTTCTTACTGGTTTTGGTTTCACAGAAGATGGAGACAAAACGGCAATGTATAATTTATAGTAAAAATTTCCGAAGGCAAATTTGAAGATTAGAGGCTTAGAAAATCATAAGAAAGTTATTGTTAAATTTAAAATTATCGGTTAGCAATTAGAAATTAAAAGTCGTTTTGCTGTTTATTGTACATTATACATTGTACATTGTACATTGTACATTAAAAAAAGGGTTGTAATTTTTTTAAATATAGATTATAATTATTTAATAAGATTGCTTTTATAAGCAAAAAATGGTATAAATTAATACTGATGTAAAAGGAGTCCCGGTATGCAAATCAATATCACTGCAAGACACTTGAAGTTGACGGATGCCATTGGTTCTTATGTCAGGCAAAAAGTTTCAAAGGCCGGCAAGTATTTCGATGGAGACACGGTAGGTGCACATGTTATTTTATCGGTTGAAAAAAACAGACAGATTACCGAAGTAACTTTTTACATTGACGGAAGAGCTTTCAGGGCTAAAGAAGAATCGGAAGATTTATATTCATCTATAGATTTGACCGTAGACAAACTTTCCAAACAGTTAAGAAAAGAAAAAGAAATTTCCAAAATTCACAGAAAAGCAAATTTAAAAGTATCTAAATCAAAAAAAATTAAAGCGGATGTGTTCTCTTATGACACAATGGAAGATTCCAGAACTAAAATTTCCGAAATTAAGAGATTCGATATACATCCCGTATCGATAGAAGAAGCAATAAACGAAATGGATTCTTTAAATTACAGAGTTTATATGTTTTTAAATTCTTCTACGGATAAATTAAATGTTTTATACAGAAAAGACAGCGGTTCTTTGGTAATGTTGGAACCGGAATTTAATAACTAAAAAATAAACACTCTAATCAGGAGGCTTTACAAAAAATGAACATTATGGATTTTTTATCCCAGGATGCCATTACGGTGGATTTAAAAGCTCAGAACAAAAAAGATGCTATTGTTGAGTTGATAGAGCTTTTAAAAACTTCAAAGAAAATCAAGAATACCGAAGAGATTATCGATGTAGTTCTTGAAAGAGAAAAATTAGGCTCTACCGGTATCGGACAGGGAGTAGCAATTCCTCACGGAAAAACGGATGTTTTATCCGAACAGATAGGCGTTTTGGGTATATCCAAAAAAGGAATAGAATTCAATTCTTTAGACGGGGAACCTGTTTATATTATATTCCTTTTAGTAGGACCTGTAGAAGTTACGGGACAACATTTAAAAGCTTTATCAAGAATTTCAAGACTTTTCAAAGATAAATTCCTAAGACAGGCAATAAAAGATGCCGAAACTAAAGAAGACGTAGTAAAAATAATTCAGCAAGAGGATGCCTATTAAACAATGCCGGTTTTAACGGTTGGCACTTTAATCGACGAAAAAGCGGAAGATTTAAAACTTACGTTAATTGCAGGTTCCGGAGGTTTGGGAAAGGAGATTACCGTTCCCGATACCAACAGACCGGGGCTTGCATTCGCAGGTTATTTTGCTCATTTACCGTATGAAAGGGTACAGATAATAGGCATTGCCGAGCATACTTTCCTTACTTCTCTTTCGTATGAAAAACAATGCGAAATGTTGACTAAAGTTTTCTCGCCCAAGCAGGTTCCGTGCTGTATTATTACAAGGTCATTTGAACCGCTAAAATCAATGTCGGAAGTTTTTGATAGATTGAAAGTGCCTCTCTTAAGCACGCCGTTATCGTCGGCACAGCTTTTGGGAGACCTTCTTTTTTATTTGGACGAAAAGCTTGCTCCCATGCAGAAAGTTCACGGCGTGCTGTGCAATGTGTACGGGCTGGGAGTGTTCATCAGAGGTAAATCCGGAGTCGGAAAATCCGAATGTGCATTGGAACTTGTAAAAAGAGGGCATATGTTGGTTTCCGACGATATTGTGGAAATAAAAAAACGTTCCGGAAGAGTTTTGATGGGCAAAGCGACAGGTGTAGTAAAGCATCATATGGAGCTTAGAGGGGTAGGTGTAATTGACATAAGAAATATGTTCGGTATAGCAAATATTCTAGACGAATCAAAAATTGAGCTTGTCATAAATCTTGTTCACTGGAACGAAGCCGACGGTGTTGAGCGTTTGGGAATCAGAGAGCATTTTACCGATATTTTAGGCGTTAAAGTTCCCGAGATTACCGTGCCGGTAGCACCGGGAAGAAACTTGGCTGTTATCGTTGAGACGGCAAGTCTCAATCAAAGATTGAAAAACAGAGGATATTTTGCCGCTGTTGAAATGAACAAAAAACTTATACAAGAAATAAAAAATAAAAATGAAGAATAAATTTCTGATAATTTCAGGTATATCGGGTGCGGGAAAGAGCCAAGTGTTGAATCTCTTGGAAGATTTCGGTTATGTCTGCGTCGATAATATGCCTTTGGATTTTGTCTCGGAATTTATTAAGCTGTACAAGAAAAACAGAAACGAATACAAAAATGTTGCACTTAGTATTGACGTGCGGGCAGGAAAGAATATCAGTAAAATAACGGACATCCTTGCGGAATTGAAGAAAGAAAAGATAGATAATGAGGTTTTTTTCTTGAATGCCGACGACGGAACAATATTAAAAAGATATTCTGAAACAAGACGCAGACACCCGCTGGGTGTTATCGTGAAAGACGGAATTAAGGCCGAGCGTAAGATGTTGAAAGTTGTTCAGAAAGTTGCCGATCAGGAAATAGATACCACGAATATGACAATAGGTGAACTTAAGAATACTTTGGCACGGCTTATAGGTTTAAGTTCCGATAAAAGACAGCTTTTATTATCGATAATGTCTTTCGGATTCAAATACGGAATTGCAGCTGAAGCCGATATGGTTTTTGATGTTCGTTTTGTGCCTAACCCGAATTATGTTTCCGGACTTAAAACAAAAACGGGAAAAGATATTGAGGTTGTTAAATATATAGAAAAACAGAAAGAATACAAACCGTTTTTCGATAAAATTTCCCGACTGTTGAAAGATTTGATTCCGGGTTATATAAAAGAGGGAAAAAGCCAGTTGACGATTGCCGTAGGCTGTACCGGCGGCAGACACCGTTCCGTAGCGACGGCAGAAAAATTGGCAAAGTTTTTTACAAAAAACAAATTTAAAGTAAAACTCTACCACAGGGATATTCTTCGTGCAGGATAAAAAAAATAAAAAATATAAGATTACTGCTTTGGGCGGGGGAACAGGATTGTCTACCCTGCTGAGAGGATTGAAGAAATATAATTGCGATATTACTGCGGTTGTAACTGTTTCCGACGACGGAGGCAGTTCCGGTAAACTGAGAAAAGAACTCGGTGTTCTTCCTCCCGGGGATATAAGAAACTGTTTGGTGGCTCTTTCCGAGGAAGAAAATTTAATAACAAGGCTCTTTCAATACAGATTCCCGAAAAAGGGAGGACTTTCAAATCATTCTTTCGGCAATTTGTTTTTGACGGCACTGACTTCCGTTTCCGGCGGTTTTGATAAAGCAATTCTTAACGCAAGCGATGTGCTTGCAATAAAAGGAAAAGTTCTTCCCGTATCTCTGGATAATGTCAAACTTAAGGCAACTCTTGTCGACGGAAAGAAAGTTAAGGGCGAAACGAATATTTCCAAAAGTAAGTATACTATTGATACCGTCGAGATAGAACCTAAAAATGCAAAAGTTTCGAAAGATGTAATAAAATCCATAATCGATGCAGACTGCGTGATATTCGGACCAGGTTCATTGTATACTTCGGTAATAGTTAATTTGCTTTTTGACGGTATTGTTTCCGCTTTGAAAAAATCAAATGCCGTTAAAATTTATATATCCAATATTATGACGCAGGACGGTGAAACATCGAACTATACTTTAGGCGATCATATCGATGCGATAATAAAACATTCTTATGACAATGTTTTGGATGCCGTAATAGTAAATAACGGAATGATACCGAAATCAGTTAAGGAAAGATATAAAATATACAATTCGGTACCGGTAAAAATCGATAAAATGAGAAATAAAAATATTAAGTTGATAAAGAAAGACTTGGTTTCAAAAAGTCAGTATGCACATCATGATTTTACCAAATTATCTAAAACTATTTTCAGCTTTTTAAGGAGTATGAAATGATAAATATTCTAATAATTTCTCACTGTAATTTAACTAAGGAACTTATTGCTACTGCCGAAGTTATTGCAGGCAAACAGGAAAATTTGTTTTGTATAGATAAAGATATTAAAAATGAAAATCTTCAGAGTTTGCAGCTTAAAATCGACGAGATTCTCGGCAGAATAAATAAACCAGAAGGAACGCTCGTTTTAACCGATATGCTCGGCGGAACTCCTTGCAATGCGGCACTTTTGCTTACAAAGAAATATAATTTGGAAATTTTGACCGGTGTAAATTTGCCTATGCTGCTTTCTGCAGTGTTTACAAGTAAAATTGCTGTAACCGCAAAAGAACTTGCGGATAAAGTTATATCGGACGGGCAGAAAAGTATTGTGAATGCCAAACAACTGATGGCAGAAAAATTGAAAAACTGAAAATACAATTAGCATTTAGAAATTATTGTTAAAATTCACAAAGTTTGTCATTCCCGCAGAGCCGTTGGACGGGAATCTATAGTATAAAAGTATCTTGTTTATAAATTTTGCAACAGGAGTTTGATGTGAGTATAAAAGTAGTTCGTATCGACGATAGGTTGATTCATGGTCAGATAGTTCAGGGCTGGTTAAAGACTGTTCAAATTGATAAAATTCTTGTCGTATCGGATGAAGTTGCCGCAGACGAAATGCAGCAAATATTGATGTCTATGGCAGTTCCGGGTTCCGTTAAACTTATTATAAAGAATATTAAAGATGCATCGTATGATTTATCAAACGGTGTTTACGATAGTGACAGACTTATGATTTTATTTTCCAATCCTCAGGATGTTGTGAGAGTTTTAAACGACGGCATACAATTTCAGTCCGTCAACGTCGGAGGAATGCATTACAGCCACGGAAAAAAACAGTTGTTGACAAATTTGTCGGTAGACAGAAACGATGTTGAATCTTTCTTGAGGCTTTTATCTTTTGGTGTGGAGTTGGAAGCACGCGCATTGCCTCAGGATGAGAAATATAATATAGTTTTTGATATACAAAAAGAGGCAGAATTACTCGGGATATCTGCAAAATAGGATAAATATAAATGAAAAAGATTAAATTTGTTTTAGGAATACATAATCATCAACCGATAGGGAATTTTAAATGGGTTTTTGAAAAAGGTTATAAAGTTGCGTACAAACCTTTTATCGACGTGATGTTGAAACATAAATCAATTAAATGGAATCTTCATTCCAGCGGTATGTTGTGGGAATTTATGGTACAGTCTCATCCTGCATATATCAAAACCGTAAAGAAAATGATTTCTTCCGGACGATTGGAGTTGATTTCTGGCGGTTATTACGAACCTATCCTTTCAGTCATACCGTCTGCCGACAGATACGGACAAATAAAGCAGTTGTCGGATTTCATAAAAAAAACTTTTGATTACGAGCCGAAAGGCGCATGGGTTGCGGAAAGAGTTTGGGAACCGTCTCTTGTAAAAGATTTTGCAAATGCGGGAATAAAATATACGATTTTAGATGATGTACATTTTATGGCATCAGGTTTAAAGGAACATGAGTTAAAAGGTTATTATACTACTGAAGATGAAGGAAAGGCGTTGAGCGTTTTTCCAATAAGCCAAAGATTAAGATATTTGATTCCTTTTCAGGATGTAAGTGTATGTATGGAATATTTTAAGCAGCTTGCAAACGAAGATAAGGATATAGCAGTAGTTATGGCTGACGACGGCGAAAAATTCGGTATGTGGCCGGGAACGGATAAACACGTTTATGAAAACAAATGGCTTGAAAAATTTTTAACGGCACTTGAAGAGAATTCCGACATAGTTGAGACGGCAACTTTTTCCGAAGTCTTAAATACGTTTAAACCTGCCGGAAGAATATATTTGCAGACGAATTCTTATTTTGAAATGGGCGAGTGGTCTTTGCCGTCGTCCGTTCAGAACGATTTTGACAGATTTGTTAAGCAGAATGAATTTACTCCCGAGTTTAAGCCTTTTATACGAGGAGGATTTTGGAGAAACTTTTTAAGTAAATATGATGAAGTTAATAATATGCATAAAAAGATGGTAAGGTTAAGTACAAAGTTCCAAAATAAAAAAATTGATATATCTTCCGATATGCAGAAAGAGCTTTATGCCGGGCAGTGTAATTGTGCATATTGGCACGGCGTGTTCGGAGGGTTGTATCTGCCTCATTTAAGAAATGCCGTTTATGAACATTTATTGAAAGCGGAGAATTTATATAACAAAAAATTCTCTCCGAAAAATTCTTGGATGAAAAACGATTTTGATTGTGACAGCGTAGATGAATTTTTGTATGAAAGTGAAAATCAGAATATTTATGTTGATGCCGAAAACGGAGGAAGTATTTTTGAATTTGATATAATGAATAAAAATTATAATTTATCAAATGTTCTTACAAGAAGATACGAAGGGTATCACAAGAAGTTAAAAGAAGCTATTGAAAATAATAACGTTACCGACTCAAAAGAGTTTACCTCAATTCATACGGATGCCGTTAAAGTTAAGGAACTCGGTCTTGAAAATCATTTGGTTTACGATTGGTACAGAAAATCGTCTCTTCTTGATCATTTTTTTAATAAGGATACTGTCTACGACAGTCTTTACGGAATGAAATTTAAAGAGGACGGAGATTTTGTATTGGGCAGATATGATGCGGAAATTGTTAAAGACGGTTTGGCTCTTTCAAGATGCGGACACGTATGGTACGATGATAAACATTTGCCCGTTAAAATAATTAAAATAATAAAACCGTTAAAATCCGCAGGTTATGAAGTTGAATATAAAATAAAAAATCTTTCCGATATTGCTATGAATTTTAAGTTCGGTGTTGAGCAGGTTTTTGCTTTTTCGGACAGAACGATTGCCGATACAGGTGAAATAAAAGATAAAAAATTTTGGAAATGTAAAGATAAAAATCTTAAGCTTGATGTATCCGTTTCAAGTTCGATAAATTGCTATTGGTGGGTATGTCCGATAGAGACTGTTTCCACATCAGACAGCGGCTATGAAAAAACTTATCAGGGTACGACGGTGGTCAGTGTGTATAATTTTAGTTTGAACAGTAATGAAGATTTTGGTTTTAAGATAAATACAACAGTTGAAATGTAATGTAGGTTATAAGCTTAAAAGGTTATAAGATTATAAGTTTATAAGGTTATAAAAGATAAAAGCAAAAAACTAAAAATAAACTCATAACCTTATAACCTAATAACCTAATAACCTGAATATGTGGGACATTTTTAATGGAATTAATAATTTTTGCCGTCATAGGTGCAATCTTAAGTGCCGATATAACAATGTTCGGTCAGTTTATGATATCCCGCCCGATTTTCTGCGGTCCTTTATTCGGATATCTGCTCGGCGATATTCATACAGGGTTATGGCTCGGTATAATAGTTGAGATGATGTGGATAAACGAAATTCCCATGGGTGTTGCCGTACCGTTGGATTTAACCGTAATGACAAGCACGGCAGTTATTTGGGCATGTCATTTTTTCAAAGGTTCGCAGGAAGCTGCAATTTTGGCTTTAGCCGTTGCGATACCGTTTGCTTATTTATATAAAGAAGTTGATATTTCCGGGCGTAAATTCAATACGTATATTATGCATTGGGTGGAAGAAGGCGTCAAAGACGGTAAGGAACACAGAATCTCTCTGGGAATATATGCAGGCTTGTTTTTCTTTATAATCAGATCATCTTTGATGTATTTTTTTATAATACTTATCGGAGGACTTTTGTTTAGGCAGTTGTTTTCTTATTTGCCTATACACATATATGTGGCACTTAAGAAAGCTTGGTTTTATCTTCCGGTGTTCGGTTTCGGAGCGGTACTTTATAATTTCCGCTCGATAAGCATACCGTTTATAAAAACGGCAGGTGAAAAGCTGAAAAGGTGAATAGTTTTCAAAAAAACTAATAATAACAAAAATCGCTTTACGATTTTCACAATAAACTTATCAGCTCTTCAGCTGAGCGGACGGAGTTCGCGGCTCAGCTAAAAATTGCGGAGCAATTTTTATAATATGACTAAAAATTTTGTATTTTTAAGAACATTTTTTTTACAGGCATTATGGAATTTTGAAAGGCTGCAAAATATAGGTTTTCTGTATATTTTGTATCCTGTTTTAAAGGGTTTGTATCCTGATAAAGAAAAAAGAAAAGAAGTTCTTTTGAGGCATCTTGGTTTTTTTAATACCAATCCTTATATGGTCAATATCATAATTGCTATGGTTATCAACAGTGAAACAAATATTGCCTCGGGTAAAGAACAGAATTTGAAGAAACCGGAAATGATAAAATCTTTAATGGCAGGTCCTGTTGCTGCCGTAGGGGATTCTTTCTTTTGGGGAACATGGAGACCGTTTGTTTCGTTTATAGCTATTTTGACTACCATACTTTCTATGAATATGTTCAGTCTAAATTATTTCTGGATAGCCCCGGTTCTTTTTATAGTTTTATATAACATAGTTCATTTGGCATTCAGATATTGGTCGTTGATAGTCAGTTTCAGAGTTGATGAGAAAATGATTAAGCTTATTTCCAAGCTTGAGATAAAATATATTGCTGAAATATTCAGAATTATCGGCTTGATAGTAGTTGTTTTATCCATATTTTTTTATTTTAAGATTTTCGGAATGGTTCCTGCTTTGGAACCGGAAAGATTAGGTTTCAGTTATCCGGATGCCGTAATGTTCGGAATTATAATGATAATCAGTTTTTTCCTCGGAAGAATTAAACCCGTTGTTATGTTTTACTTGGCAATAATTTTAAGTTTTATATTAGGATATTTGGGGTTATAAATATGAAAGAGAAAAAAGTAACAATTGTCAACAAACTCGGTCTTCATGCAAGGCCGGCATCATTGATTGTGCAGGCTGCAATGAAATTCTCTTCATCGATTAATATAATTAAAGATGAAGCTACGATTGATGCCAAAAGTATCATGGGAATAATGATGCTTGCGGCAGCCTGCGGTACGGAACTTACAATTCAGGCGAATGGTGCCGATGAGGATGCGGCACTTAATACGCTGGCAGAGCTTTTTGCCGGCGGTTTCGGAGAAGAAAAATAATGAAACAAAAAAACATTATTCTCAACGGTATAGCGGCTTCTTCCGGTGTTGCCATAGGCAAGGTTTTTATTTTGGAAGAGGATGATTTGGTTGCCGTAAAAAAAGATGTTCCCGTAAATAAAATCAACAGAGAATTTGCCCGTCTGAGAATTGCCGTCAGACAGACAAAAGCCGACCTTGAACGGAATTATGCAGAACTTAATAAAATGCTCGGCGAGAACTATGCAAAGATTGCCGATGCACATATTTTGATATTAAATGACCCTATGATAGGTAAAGAAGTTATAGACTGTGTAAAACAGGGAAACACTGCTGAATTCGCAATATATACCGTAGTAAAGAAATTTTCCAAATCTTTTGATGCAATAGAAGACGAATATTTCAGAGAAAGAAAAAATGATATGATAGATGTTGCCAAAAAAGTTACGGCTCATCTTCTCGGTAAGTCAAAAAAAACTCTTGCAGATTTGGAAGAAAATTCAATTGTTGTTGCCAAAAATATTATGCCGTCCGACACGGTTGCCATGAGAGAAAATATGGTAGGAGGTTTTGCTACCGATTTGGGAGGGAAAACTTCCCACACCGCACTTGTTGCACGCAGCCTTGAAATACCTGCCGTTGTAGGTTTGAAAAACGTCAGTTATCATGTTAAACAAGGTATGCCCATAATAATAGACGGAAATAACGGCATAGTTATTCTTGATCCGACTGAAGAAACCATAAATAATTATAAAAGAGAATATGAAATACAATTTTCCAACAGAAAAGCTCTCGAACAGTTTAAAGATTTACCTGCCGTAACTACCGACGGTACGGAGGTGCAGCTCGGCGCAAATATAGAAACTCCCAAAGAAATTCGTTCCGTATTAAGGCACGGTGCCAACGGTATAGGATTATACAGAAGCGAATTTATGTATCTTACAGGATCTTCCATGCCCACTGAAGAGGAACATTATCAAAATTATATTCAAATTGCCAAGATGATGATGCCGTATGATGTCATTATCAGAACTATGGATCTCGGCGGCGATAAAATAGCAAAACTCGGATTTATGGAAGTCGGCAGAGAAGCCAATCCTTTCATGGGGCTGAGAGCGATAAGATTTTGTTTGAAATACCCTGAAATATTTAAAATTCAATTAAAAGGTATTTTAAGAGCTTCGGTATGCGGAAATATTAAAATTATGTATCCGATGATTTCAAGCGTTGCGGAAATTAAAGCGGCAAACAAAATATTGGAACAGGCTAAAGAAGAATTAAGAATTGAAGGTAAACTGTTTAATGAGAATATTAAAGTCGGAGCTATGATAGAGGTGCCGTCTGCAGCCTTAATTACGGATCTTATAGCAAGGGAAGTAGATTTTCTCTCTATAGGAACTAATGATTTGATACAGTATACTATAGCTGTTGACAGGGTAAATGCCAATATTACTCATTTGTATAATCCCATGCATCCGGCAATATTGAGACTTTTAAAATGGATAATCGATTGTGCTCATCAGGCAGGTGTAGATGTCGGAATGTGCGGAGAAATGGCGGGAGATCCGTCATATACGGTTGTTCTGCTCGGTTTAGGACTTGATGAATTCAGTATGTCGGCTGCACAGATTCCTCAAGTTAAAAAAATTATAAGAAGTGTTTCGAAAGAAAAAGCAAAAATTTTGGTAACAAAACTTTTGGAATGCAGTTCAATGGCGGAAATCGAAACCGAAATGAAGAAATTTAAATACATATAAAAATTGCCGTCCAGTCGTTGCCGTTTATTGTACATTATACATTGTACATTGCCGTTTCGTCTGTCATTCCCGAAGAGCCGTTGGTCGGGAATCTATAGTATAAAGTACCTTAAACTTATCAGCTGTTCAGCTTTTCAGCCGGAAAATTGCAAAGCGATTTTTTTAATCGGAGTAAATATGCGAAAGATAAAAAATTTTAAAATTAATGTCAGAACCAGAGAAATATCAAGAATCGTCAGAAAACTTCTTAATCTTGAAGAACTTCCCATAGAAGTGGAAGAAACTTTACAGAAAGCTTGTTTTGTTTGCGAAAAAATTATCAGACCGGCAGTAGTTTATGATACATTTTCAAAAGAAAATCTGCTTTTTTCTTTTGAAACGGATGCTCCGGAAAAATGGATAGCTGTCAGCCCTTATATTTTAACTATAGGTAATGTTCTGCAGGAAGAGTACGATAAGAACAAAGCTCTTTTCGGCGATTATGCGGTGCAAATAATTTCCGCAATTGCTGCGGATTCTTTGGATCAGGCAAAAAATTTTGTTCAAAAACTTTTAAAAGAAGAAGCTGTTGAAGAGAACTGCGAACTTTCAAGAAATGTACCGCTTCCGGAACAATATAACGGTGAAATAATTAAATATCTTCCAATAGAGAAAATAAATTTGTCTTTGTCGGAAGACGGTAAATTTATTCCGGCAAATTCTATTGCAGGAGTTTATTATTGGATTCCGCTGAAAAAGCGTAAACGCTGATAAAATATTTGCAAAGCAAATTTTTTTTTGATAAAATATACTGTTGATAAGTCGTATAAAATACGCACACGAACGGATTAGTCAAAAGTCCCCGTAACAAGGGTTTGAGGTTTGAAGTTCGTGGAGGTGTCTCGGAAAAAAAGAGACAAAAAAACTAAAAAGGGGTAGTAAAATGGCAAACGTAACAATGAAGTCATTGTTGGAATCAGGTGTTCATTTCGGGCATCAGACAAGAAGATGGAATCCGAAAATGGGAAAATTCATTTTCGGCAGCAGAAACAAAATTCACATTATCGATCTGCAGAAAACTTTGAAAGAACTTAAGAAAGTTTACAAAGTTGTAAGAGACTACGCTGCGGAAGGAAAAGAAGTTCTTTTCGTCGGAACAAAGAAACAGGCACAAGGTCCTATCAAAGAAGAAGCTTTAAGATGCGGAGCATATTTTGTTTGTGAAAGATGGTTGGGCGGAACTCTTACAAATTTCGAAACCTTAAAAAAATCTATCGCAAGATTAAAAGAACTTGAAGCAATGAAAGAAAACGGAATATTTCAAGTTCTCTCCAAAAAAGAACAATCTCAGAAAGAAAAAGAAAGAATTAAACTTGAAAAATCTCTTGAAGGTTTGAAAGCAATGAACAAACTTCCCGAGGTTATGTTCATTATAGATCCTGTTGAAGAAGCAACAGCTTTGGCAGAAGCAAAAAAATTAAAAATTCCCGTAGTTGCGGTTTGTGATACCAACTGCGATCCTGATTTAATAGATCATCCTATACCGGGAAATGATGATGCAATCAGAGCAGTAAAGCTTTTCTGTTCCGTTATTGCAGATGCAATTCTTGAAGGTAAAGGCATTGAAAATAAACAGGCTGACGGTGCAACGGAAGCTCAGGCTGAAGTTAAAGAAGATGCACCTGCAGCGGAAGAAACCGAAGTTAAAGAAGAAAAAGCAGCAGAAGAAGTTAAAGGAGAATAATAATGTCAGCAATTGAACTTATAACAAAATTAAGAGAAATGACCGGTGCAGGAATAAAAGACTGCAACAACGCATTGAAAGAAGCAAATAACGATATAGAAGCGGCCGTAAAAATCTTGAGAGAAAAAGGTATCGCTTCGGCAGTAAAAAGAGCAGACAGATCCGCAAAGCAGGGTGTAGTAGTAGCAAAGCTCAGCGGCGATAAGAAGCAAGGTGTATTGGTAGAGCTTAACTGTGAAACAGACTTTGTTGCAAGAACCGACAAATTTAAAGCATTGGCTGAAAGTTTGGCTGATTTTGTTGCAAAAACTTCTTCTACGGAAAATCTTTCCGAGCAGAAATTTGATGATACAAGAACTGTTCAGGATGTTATTAAAGAAGCTATCGGAACAATCGGTGAGAATATTGTTTTGAAAAGAACTGCAAAATTTTCTACGACGGGGGAAGTTGCCTCTTATATTCATATGAACAATTCTTTGGGTGTACTTGTAAATTTTGAAGCTCCTGCAGATGTTGTAGCTTCCGATGATTTTAAAAATCTTGAAAAAGAAATTGCAATGCAGATTGCGGCGGTAAGCCCCTCATATATCACGAGAGATCAAGTTCCTCAGGAAGAAATAGACAAAGAAAAAGAAATTTATGTTAAGCAGCTTCAGGAAGAGGGAAAACCTGCCAACATAATCGATAAAATAGTTCTTGGTAAATTAAATAAATTTTATTCTCAGATATGTTTGATGGAACAGCCTTATATGAGAGAAGAAAAAGAAAATATCAAGAATGTTATTGCTAAAGTTAATAAAGATATAGTTGTAAAACAGTTTGCAAGATTCAAAATCGGCGAATAAGGTAATAATAAAATGACAAAAAAGAGAGTTTTACTTAAGCTGTCAGGCGAAACTTTATCGGGAGACGGTAAATCCGTCTCAACACAAAGTATTCAAACGATAGCGGATGAAATAAAAAATATTTTATCCGAACAAGTAGAACTCTCTATTGTTGTCGGTGCAGGCAACTTATGGCGCGGAGCGGGAAAAGAAATAAACAGAGCTTCCGCCGATAAAATGGGTATGCTTGCAACGGTAATGAATGCTATTGCAATCAGTGAAGTTTTAATTGCTAACGGAATAAAATCTGTTGTTTTGGCAGCCGCAGGCGTAACGAATTTTTGTGAAATTTTTTCGCAGGCAAAAGCCATAGAATATTTAAGCAACGGATATATTGTAGTTTTTGCGGGCGGTACCGGTAACCCGTATTTTACGACGGATACTACTGCGGCACTTAGAGCCTGTGAGATAAAAGCCGATATTATTCTTAAAGCTACACAAGTTGACGGTGTTTATACGGCAGATCCCAAGAAAGATCCGGCTGCAAAAAAATATGATAAAGTATCTTATAAGGAAGCGATAGATAAAAATTTAAAAATAATGGATATCTCCGCTTTCTTGTTATGTATGGAAAACAATATAGAAATTTATGTTTTTGATTTCCATAAAAAAGGCAATTTGAAGAAAGTTTTAGACGGCGAACCTATCGGCACATCCATTTGTTAGTCTGTCATTCCCGAATGTATCTGTCAGGAATCTCGAGGTTAAAGCTGTTAATTATAAATTGTAAAGTATAAATTATAAATTGGAGTTAACAATGTTACCTAAAGAAATTTTGGCTTCCGGCGAAGAAGCTATGAAGAAAACTATAGAAAAAGTGAAACATGATTTTTCTACCGTCAGAACGGGCAGAGCAAATGCGGCTCTTTTAGACGGAATAAAGGTTGAAAGTTACGGTTCTTTGCTTGCATTAAATCAGGTTGCTGGCGTTAGTGTTCCCGACGGAAGAACATTGGAAATAAGACCTTGGGATTTGTCTCAGCTTGCAGCAATAGAAAAAGCAATATTGAAATCCGATTTGGGGCTTACTCCGGTAAATGACGGCAGAATTATCAGAATTTCAATTCCTGCTCTTACTGAGGAAAGAAGAAGAGAAATTATAAAAGTTGTTCATAAAATGTCTGAAGATTATAAGATAGCAATCAGAAACGAAAGAAGACGTATCGTTGATGAAGTTAAGAAGCTTGAAAAAGACAAAGCTATCACGGAAGACGACAGAAAAAAATATGAAACGGATATTCAGAAATTAACCGATTCTTATATAGCTAAGGTAGATGATTTGGTTAAACAAAAAGAAGAAGACCTTTTGAAAATATAAGCATTCAAGAAATGCTGAGTTATAGAGGTATGTAAACAGCACACAGTGCTGTCATTCCCGAGTGTTTCTGTCGGGAATCTCGTTGTTGCAGTTTATTATATATTGTCGTTATAAATTTCTCATGGAGGGAGAAAATGGCTCATTCAATTGACAAAGAAGTTTGTGTAGGTTGTGGTTCTTGTGCAGCAAATTGCCCGGTAGAGGCAATCAGTGCAGCAGGCGACAAATACGAAATTGCAGCAGATAAATGTGTTGACTGCGGAGCATGTGCAGCAAATTGCCCCGTAAATGCAATTTCTCAGAAGTAAAAAAGTGGCTTCAATAGAACAATTGGATTTATCAAAGTTGCCTAAACATATTGCAATAATTATGGACGGCAACGGCAGATGGGCAAAGAAAAAATTGATGCCCAGATTATTCGGACATACTAATGGGGTCAAAACCGTTAAGAAAATAGTTGAGTTTGCAAGAAAGCTTGATATTCAGGTTTTGACCCTTTACGCATTTTCTACGGAGAATTGGCAGCGTCCTGAGGACGAAGTTTCAGGACTTATGAAACTTTTGAAACTGTATTTAAAACAAGAGCTTGATAATATGCTTCGGAACGATATATCTCTCAATGTTATAGGTGATATATCGAGAATGTCCGCAGAGCTTCAAAAAGATATTCAAGATGCAATAGAAAAGACTAAAAATAATAAAGCTCTTATTTTAAATATTGCTTTAAATTACGGTTCTCGACAAGAGATTTTAAGAGCTTGCAAAAGTTTAATTGATAAAGGAATAAAAAATCCTACGGAAGAAGATTTTTCAAATTGTTTATATACTAAAAATCTTCCCGATCCGGATTTGTTGATAAGAACGTCGGGAGAGAAAAGAATTTCCAATTTTTTGTTATGGCAGATAGCATATTCGGAAATTTATGTGACGGATGTTTTGTGGCCGGATTTTAATGAAGAAGAATTTATAAAGGCAATTAAGGATTACCAGAAAAGAGAACGCCGCTTTGGAAAAATTGCATAGCAATTACTTAGCTTATAAGCTGATAAGTTTGTTGTGAAATTTGCTTTGCAAATTTTTTTGATAATAAAAGATTTTTTACAAAGTAAAAAATACCGAAAACTATCATCTCTCAGCTGAGTGGACGAAGTCCACGACTCAGCCAAGAAAAACGAGTTTTTTCGTTCTCAGCTAAAGGAGTTTACCATGTTATTACCAAGAATACTAACCGCAATTGTCGGAATACCGATAGTCTTCGCCTGTATATTTTATGGCGGAATATTTTTCCAAACTATGTTTTTTATAGTTGTTTTGTTTTCCGTTATGGAATTTTTTTCCGTTACAAAAAAATATAAACCTATGGGAATTTTGGGTGTGCTTGCGGCAGTGATATTTTATCTTGCTTTAAATACTGCTTTTTATGTTAATGAAATAATTATTTGTGCAATATTTATATTTTTCTTCTTTGCAATGGCAAGAAAAAATATTGAAAATATTTCCGCATCAATAGCAGTAACTTGTTTTGGAACATTTTTTATAACATGGTCTTTATTTCATATGGTGCTTATAAGAGATATTCCGAAATACGGAATGCACTATATAATATTTCTTTTTGTTAATGTTTGGATGCTTGATACTGGGGCATATTTCGTCGGTAAAAAATTCGGCAGCCATAAACTGGCATCAATTATCAGCCCTAAAAAAACCATTGAGGGGGCTTTGGCAGGTGTAGTTACGGCTGTGCTTGTTTCAATAGCATACAGATACTTATTTTTACATGATGTTATAACAAATAATCAGGCAGTAATTTACGGGCTTGTTATTTCTTTCGTCGGTCAGTTTTCCGACCTTGCGGAATCTTTATTCAAAAGAGACTGCAATATAAAAGATTCGGGTAATATTCTTCCCGGACACGGCGGAATGCTTGATCGCTTCGACTCCTACCTCTTCGCCGCTCCGATATTTTATTATATTTTAAACATCTTCTAACGAAAAAACAGTAAATTTTGGACTACAATATTGAAACTCGCAAACTTATGTATCGTTAAAACTTATGTACACTGCGTTTGCGAGTTTCTTCATTTTGTCACAAACTTTTCAGTTTTTTCTGTATCCTTAAATTAATTGATTTATGTTCTTTCTTTTTTATCGTTAATTATAAATTGTTATAAATAACCGTTTTACAATCAATATTTCCTAAAAATTCTTTTTACTCAAAAGACCAATTTTCTTGTGCAACTATGTCTTTAACAGTTGCTCCGCTTGTTATGTTGTAATACATTCTTAATACATTTTTTCCACTCGTGGTTAAGTCTTTCGGTATTAATACATCACCTTCAAAAAAATATTTACCAATTGATGAAGCATTTCCGCTATAATCAAAATAAAAAAGAGTGAAATGCTTATTTCCACGAGCATCTATTCCAAGAACTTCATCTTTGGAAGTAAATTTACAAACTCCTCCGCTTCCTTGATAATCATCTAAGAAATTTCCATATTCTGAAAAATATGCTTTTTGTGCTGAAAGAATAGTTCCTAATAACGCATATCCCTCCGACATTTTTGCCTTATCAATATATCCTCTGTAAATCGGAACACTTACCACCGACAAAATAATAACAATAGCAATTGTGATAACCAACTCTACTAAGGTAAAACCGACTCGTCTGTCATGCCCGAATGTCTTTGTCGGGCATCTCGTCGTTGCCGTTTCGTCGTCATTGCGAGCCGACGTTGTCTTTAATTGTCGTTCATTGCCGTTGTCGTTTATTGTACATTGTACATTATACATTGCACATTGTTTTTCGGTGGCAATCCGGTGTCTTTTGTTGTTTAATGTTTTCATAAATTTTCTCCTCTTGTCATCCTGAACTTGATTCAGGATCCATTTTTATAAATTGTATTTTATTGTACATTCTACATTGTCTTTCGTTTGTCATTCCCGAAGAGCCGTTGGTCGGGAATCTATGTTAATTAAATTCCTTTTTTTCTATTCTTCCAATCCTCCCATCTTCCAAAAATTGCCAAAGGCAATTTTTTATGCTATAATAAGCCGAGAGATAAATAAGTTATAAGTTCTATGATTTTATCGTCAAATTAAGTTGCTGCTATGTTGCAGTTTAATTCCCAAAACTGTTGCTATGAATGCAGTCCGGTCGGCTTATTCTTGTATA
Organism: uncultured Endomicrobiia bacterium; assembly: GCA_905234925.1. GTDB lineage: Bacteria > Elusimicrobiota > Endomicrobiia > Endomicrobiales > Endomicrobiaceae > Ruminimicrobiellum. The sequence continues at coordinate 672 of CAJOJJ010000001.1, read as the reverse complement.
TTTTGTTAAAAATTTTTGATATATTAATACATCTTAAGATATATTAATATTACAACATTTTAGTGATAAAGTCAAGGTTTTTGTTGTTTTAGGGAGTCTTTATGAAAAAGAAAAGAAGTTTTTTTGGTAAACAATTTAAGAAGATTATGCTTGAAAAAGATATTAATCAAAGGGAACTTGCAGATAGGCTCGGAATAACAAAAGCTATGATTACAAATTGGATAAGCGGAGTGAGAAATCCGTCTCTTGATTCCATTAAAAAAATTTCTTCTGTTTTAGATATAGACTATAATTATTTTATTGAAAATTCTGATTATAATAATAAAAAATCAAAACTTGATAAAAAGGATTTTAAAATATTGCAATTGGAAAATAAAATTTTAAAATTAGAAAAAGAAAATATTGAATTAAAAAATAAAATTAAAGTATTGGAAAAGGAACATAAGTAATTAAAATAAATATTTTCATTAAATAAAATCGGGTAGTGAAAGTATTGAATTTCTCTGCTCGATTTTTTTTCTTTATAAAATTTTTAAAATTTTGTAAAATATACGGACTTTATTTGATTTAAGGTGTAATAAATGAAAAATATCTCGATATTGGGTTCTACAGGGTCAATAGGTGTACAGGCTCTTGATTTGATTGCCAAGACAAAAAATGAATTTATCTCAA